>CAZMBU010000001.1:0-36476 GCA_964564565.1 uncultured Dehalococcoidia bacterium
TGAAATATCTTCTAGGAGCTTACGATCTTTTACAGGATCTCCGTATTCATAAGCTCGATGTTGAGCTCTGTAAGATGCTGTATGTTCAAAAAATGTCACCATATTAACCATTCCATATAATTCTACTGCCGCAGCCCATAAGTCTGGGTAAACAGTTATACATGAAAGAGTCATAAATCCACCATAACTTCCTCCCATCACAGCAATTTTATCCTTGGATGCCCATCCAGATTCCACAACCCATTTCCACAGATATTCAATATCTTCAACTGAATCCATTCTCTTATAAGTATCATCCAAATGTCCGTATGCCTCTCCATATCCTCCGCTACCTCTGACATTAGGTAATAGAATACCTATACCTTGACTTACCAAGTACTGTAATTCTGGTTTAAATGTTGGTCTTTCCTGTCCTTCTGGGCCACCATGTATAAGTATAAGTACAGGATTATCCTCTCCTTGCTTAAAATTATCTGGCTTAAGAAAAAAGAATGGAATATCTCTGTCATCAAAAGTTTTAAAGGAATGTAAGGTGGGTTTTGGTAAATCATTTAACTTAATATCTCCTTCATAAGCTTTTTTGAAAAACTCATATTTTTGAGTATCTAAATTAAATTTTATAATTTCTGCATTTTGGTTTGTTGAATTAATTGTGAATAACAAATTTGATTCATCCAATATACACAACCCCCAAGCCCATCCTGGTTCCATAAAAGTGACTTCATGCGGACTGTCTAAAATTTTAGAATCATTATTTAATAAATTTAATATTCCTAATTTTGAATACCCTCGATCATTAATAAAAAATATTAACCGATTATTTTCAGAATCCATTTCAAAAAATTCCATCTCATGATCTTCCAAATAAATATAACTGAGCACATTGGATTGTAAATTTAATTTAGCAATACCCGAAAAATCCTTTCCTTCATTAGTAATCAAAATAATCTCTTCATCATTTTCAGTAAATATCGCTTGCTTAAAACCACCATTCAAATTGTCATCAGAAAGCTGAGTTATATTCCCTGATTCAATATCCAGGATTTTTAAATATTGATACCTGTTTGTACGTTCTTCAGTGAATACTATCTTTTTTAAATCATTAGAATATGCTTTGAAAGCCACACTGTGAACATCATTGGATGTTTGATAAACCAACTCGGGTTCGTCATTAATGCTTTGAGTATATAAATCAAAATAAGCTGCATCCCTTTTGTTAGATGAATAAACAATAGTACTTCCATCAGTACTCCATCCACCAAAATCATTCCGAACAGACATATCATCAGATAAGGAAATTATATTAGTGTAATCAGAAGCATCGATGAGCTTCATTTGAAAATTTTCATCCCCACCTTTATCTATACTAAAAAGTATCCATTTATCATCCGGAGACCATGAAACCAACGCAACTCTTTCTTTGTAATTCGTTAATGGTTTATGTTCGTTATTCTCATCACAAAGCCAAACCTGAGGTGTTCCAGATTTATTGTTTAAATAAGCGATTCTTTTTTTATCACTAGATGATGACGGTGAACAAGAATAAGGTATTTTAATTAATTCTTTAATATCAAGATTTGTCATTATTTTCTCCTTATTTTTATAATTCTGTATTTAAATTATGAGTTTGTGTATTGAAAAATTTTTTTATAAGCCTAAGATATTCTAAGATAAAAAAATGAATGTTTTACTAAGAATAACTTCTTATACTCTAAAATTCAAACTCTATTTAATACTTGGTTACATTTGCACTATAGGTGCTGTAATTAGCTATCTCCTCATCCCTGAATTACTTGGAGGCATTGTAGACAAAATCGACCCAAATGCAAACAATGAATCCTTTTATAAATCTTTTGATATCATCCTACTTTTAATATTCTTATTTATATTGGGTTTAACAAGAGGAATGTTTTCTTACGGTCAAAACTATTTTGGCGAAGCATTATCATTTAAAGTTTCCAAAGTGCTAAGAGATCAACTTTATGATAAAACACAAAAACTAGATTTTTATTTTCATGATAAAACACACACAGGGGAATTGATGTCTAGGGTAATAGTGGATATAGAGGGAATGAGAATGTTTATTCCAATGGGAATAGTAAGATCTCCTTATGTCTTCCTTATGTTTCTTTGCAGCATAACTTTACTCTTAATAAAAAACTTTGAACTAGCCATATATGCCTGCTCATTTTTAGTATTGGCCGGATTTATTGCTGCCAAAATGCGTTTAAAGTTAAGACAAATCTGGTTAAAAATCCAACAAAAAAATGCACAATTAAATGCTTTGTTACAAGAAAATTTAAACGGTATCAAAGTTGTTAAAGCATTCTATGCTGAAAATCATCAAATTAACAAGTTTAGTAATACTAATGAGGAATTTAAAGAATTAAATATTGGTGTTGAAACTTTCAGGGCCGTTACAATGACCACTGTCTTATTTGCGTACTGGGCTACGTTAGCTTTAATACTTGCTATAGGGGGATTAAAAGTAATAAATGGTGAAATGAGTATTGGAGATTTAACAAGCTTTATGTTTTATATGCAACTTCTGGCAATGCCAGTAAGAATGATAGGCTGGTTATTAAATGCATCTACAAGAGGATCAACTTGTGGAAAAAGAATCTTTGATATATTAGACACTCAACCACAAATAATCAATCCTCCAAACACAAATATAAACTTCTACAAAATGAAGGGCGAAATCATTTTCAAAAACGTTTCTCATCAATTTCCTAATGCAAAATCTGAAAGTTTAAAAAATGTAAACTTATCAATAGAACGAAATCAAAGCATTTCAATTACAGGGGAAGCTGGTAGCGGCAAAAGTACTTTAGTTCAATTATTGCTACGTTTTTACGATCCAATTAACGGAGGAATTTATATTGACGGGAAAAATATAAAAGAAATTGATCTTGGTATACTAAGAAAAAATATAGGTTATGTGCACCAAGATGTATTTATATTTAATGAAACATTTAAAAATAATATAAGCTATGGAAATCCAAGTGCTTCAATGGATAAAATTATTGAAGTGGCACAAATAGCACAAATTCATGAATATATTAATTCTCTACCTGATAAGTATGATTCTTTAATATCTGAAAATGGTGCAAATTTGTCCGGTGGGCAAAAACAAAGATTAAGTATTGCCCGAACATTACTCTTAGATCCTCCAATTCTTATACTTGACGATTCTACATCAAGCGTTGATGCGACTACGGAAAAAGATATTCAATTAGCTATAAATAAATTGGTTTCCGGGCGAACTGTTATAACCATTGCTCATAAATTAAATAATTTTAATCAAGCAAGTAATATTGCGGTAATGAATAAAGGTGAAATCACTGAATATGGCACTCATGATGAATTAATTAATAAAAACGGGATATATAAAAATATATATGATTTACAAACTACAAATTAAAATTGTGAAATTATTATGATAGGACATACATTTGGCCCAATGTCTAGGGGGAATAGCGATGATGAAATGTTTGGCAAATTATATGATATAAATGTCATTAAAAGAATTACTCCTTATATATGGAGATACAAAAAATATTCTGCAATTGGGGCAATATGCACACTTATTTCAGCAGGATTAGCAGTACTAATACCATATTTCATCAAAATTGGCATTGATGATTATATAAATAATACAAATATCAGTATTGCCAGTCAAAAATCAGGATTAATAGAATTATCAATAATATTTGCACTAACTATGCTTGCGGCATGGATTACAAATTATATAGGGCAAATATATTTAGCCAGGGTTGGGCAATATGTTTTAAGAGATATTCGTATAGACATGTTTACCCATCTTCAAAAACTGAATTTAAATTATTTTCAGGAAACAAAATCTGGTAGCATTATGTCAAGAATGATGGGAGATACTTCGCAATTACAAGAATCATTTGCAATTGTTGTAATGACACTTGCAGATATTCTTAGCCTTGTTGGGATTTGCACAACACTATTATTAATGAACTTTAAAATTGGAATTTCATCTTTAGCAGTAGTCCCATTACTATTTTTTGCTGTGATGATTTGGCAACCAATAGCAAAAAAAGCATTTATAAATGTAAGAATAGCAATTTCACAAGTTCTATCTTCATTTAGTGAAAACCTAAATGGAATTAAAGAAGTACAAAATTTCAATAGAGAAGATAATAATTATAAATATTTCAGCAATCAAACTGATGATCATATAAAGGCAGCTTTAAAAGCTCAAAAATTATCTTCAGCTCTATTGCCACCAGTTGATATTCTAACCAGCACAGCAATAATAATAGCAAGTTTTGTGGCAAGTAAATTAATATTAAATGATGCTGCTGAAATTGGAGTCATAATCGCTTCAGTTTTATATATTCAAAGACTATTTGATCCGATCAGAAACCTAATGATGCAATATACACAAATACAAAGATCCATGGCATCCGGATCAAGATTATTTGAATTTCTTGATATAAAAAACTCAATACATGAACTAAAAATTGATAATCCAAAAAATATCATCAAAGGGCAGGTGGAATTTAAAAATTTCCATTTTGCTTATGATAACGATATTGAAGTCTTAACAAATATTAATATGAAAATTCAAGAAGGTTCAACAATAGCTTTTATTGGAGATACCGGAGCTGGGAAAACTACATTAGCATCACTGATAACCGGGCTTTATCCACCTAACAATGATAAAGGGCAATTAAGCATAGATAACATTCCTATAGAAAATTATTCAAGATCAGATTTAGGATCTCAAATTGCAATGGTTTTACAAGATCCTTTTTTATTCCAGGGAAGTTTAAAAGAAAATTTAAAATTTAATCAAGAATCTGCAACAGATGAAGAAATGATAAATGCGTGTAAATCAATAGGTATTCATGATTATATTATTTCTCTTGATAACGGATATGATACTTCTGTATCTGAAAGAGGGGTGAATATGAGCCAAGGGCAACGACAACTTATGGGTTTTGCCAGGGCATTAATTAAAAATCCAAAAATTTTAATTCTTGACGAAGCTACTTCTAATATCGACAGTATAAGTGAACAAAAAATACAAAATGCCTTAAAAGTCCTTTTTGAAAACAGAACATCCATAGTAATAGCACACAGATTATCTACAATTAAATTGTCAGATAATATTTTTGTAATCAAAGGTGGAAAAATTGTTGAACAAGGTGATCATACTACACTGATGAATTTAGAAAAAGAATATTTCAAATTTACCGAATCATCTTTTCAAAATTAATTCAATAAAGTCCCCTGTGCAGGTTCATCTCGAATATCTATTCCTAAATGCTTATAAGCTAGTTTTGTTGCTATTCGCCCTCTATTTGTTCTGGAAATAAATCCTAAATTTAATAAAAATGGTTCAATCACATCTTCAACTGTATTTGGATCTTCACTTATTGAAGCCGCAAGTGTTTGAAGACCTACTGGGCCTCCATCAAATTTTTTCACTAAGGATTCCAATAACTCCACATCGATTTTATCTAAGCCTAAATTATCAACTTCCAGTTGATCTAAAGCTTTTTTAACTATATTGGCATTTATATTTCCATTTGACTGTACTTCCGAAAAATCTCTGACTCTTCTAAGTAATCTATTAGCTATTCTTGGAGTTTTTCTTGATCTTATAGCTATTTCTTTTATACCCTCACTATCCGAATTAATTTTTAATATTTTAGTTGATCTGTAAAGTATATCTGCCATTTCTGAATCAGAATAAAAATTCAATCGATAAACTGAACCAAATCTGTCTCTTAAAGGCGCGCTTAGCATGCCAAATTTAGTTGTTGCCCCAATAAGGGTAAACGGTTGTATTCCTAAGTTTACACTCCTGGCTTTTAATCCTTGTTCTATTACCCATGAAACTCTATATTCTTCCATGGCAGAATACAAGACTTCCTCAGAAATTTTATTCAGTCTGTGTATCTCGTCAATGAATAAAATATCGCCTTTTTGAAGGCGTGTTAAAATTGATACCAAATCGCCAGCTTTTTCAATAGCTGGCCCTGAAGTAACTTTAATTGCAGATTTCATTTCATGCGAAATAACATGCGCCAATGTTGTTTTTCCCAGCCCAGGAGGCCCATAAAGCAAAGTGTGATCTAACGATTCCAATCGCTGATTTGCTGCTTTTATAGATATAGACAATGTTTCCTTAATTCTTTGCTGACCAACATAGTCTGTAAATTTTTTGGGTCTTAAAGAAAGTTCGGAATTAATATCCTCAACAGAAATTTCAGGGTTGATAACTCTTTTGTTTTCCAAAAATTAACCTAATTTAAATTTATCTTAATTACATATTAACAAAAATAGTATCTTAAAACTGAATAGTAAAAAATATTATATATAGTCTTAAGTTATATTGTTAATTTTTAATAACTTTGTTAAAATTTAATATTCAGATAAATAACTATATATAGGGTATTATATTCTTATATACACTGTATATAGTTGTACATATTTAAATCTATCAGGGGAGACTACTTTGGCTCAACAATCAAATTATGATGCTAAATCAATACAAGTATTAAAAGGATTAACCCCGGTAAGAACGCGGCCTGGAATGTATATTGGAAGTACTGATGAAAGAGGGCTCCACCATCTGATTAATGAAATTGTTGATAATAGCGTTGATGAATTCATGGCAGGATTTTGTGATGAAATTTCAATTCACATAGATAAAGATCAATATGTTGAGATTTCAGATAACGGAAGAGGCATTCCTGTCGAAAAACATGCTGATACTAATGTTTCTACAATAGAAACTGTATTAACAACACTGCATGCAGGCGGTAAATTCGAAGAAGGAGCATACCAAGTTTCAGGAGGCCTTCATGGAGTAGGAGCTTCAGCAGTTAATGCTTTATCAGAAGATTTTGAAGTTACGGTATTCAGAGATAACCAAACCCATACAATGTCATTTTCTGAAGGTCGTAAAAAAACAGAGCTTGAATCAGCACCTGTTTCAAAAGAAGATAAAGGGAAAACAGGTACAAGAATCAGATTCAAAGCAGATCGAACTATATTTATCGATGACGAAACAAATGAAAATATAAATTATGATTTTCAAAAAATATTACTAAGAACAAAAGAAATAGCTTATTTAAACAAAGGGCTAAAAATAACTTTTAGTAGCGATTATCACAGTAATTTGTGGCCAAACAATAAAAATATGTATTATTTCGAGGGTGGCATTTCATCTCTTATTATAAACGAAACACGTAATAAAACCCCTTTAAATAAAACTCCAATCTACTATGAAGAAGAAATCATAAAAAATGAAACTATAACTAACAGCGAAGGAAAGGCAACAGAAAAACCAGTAAAAACAATGGTTGAAATAGCAATACAATATGACACAACTCTTGGAGAAAATGTTTTATCTTATGCAAATTGTATTAATACAGCTGACGGTGGAACTCATGTAACTGGATTCAGATCAGCTTTAACCAGAGTTTTTAACGATCAAGCTGAAAAATTAGGCTTAATTAAAGATGGAGAATCATCTTTGCAGGGAGAAGACACTAGGGAAGGCTTAACAGCCGCAATTAGTGTTAAGCTATCAAACCCACAATTCGAAGGACAAACAAAAGGAAAACTAGGGAATAAAGATGTTAGAAATAAAGTAGAAACTGTCGTGCGAAAAGCATTAAATATATTTATGGAAGACAACCCTCAAATAGCAAAAATGATAATCGAAAAATGTTTAACTTCCCAAAGGGCAAGGGAGGCTGCTAGGAAAGCACGGGATTTAGTTTTAAGAAAAAATGCACTTGATGGCGGAGGCCTTCCTGGTAAGTTAGCAGATTGTTCTGAAAAAAATCCGGAATTATGCGAATTATATATAGTTGAGGGAGATTCTGCTGGTGGTACAGCAAAAATGGGAAGAGATAGAAATTACCAAGCAATATTGCCATTGAGAGGAAAAATACTAAATGTTGAAAAAGCTAGAGCTGATAGAATGATTTCCCATGAAGGAATACAACATATGATCACAGCCATAGGAACTGGATTTGGAAATACGCTAAAAGATGAAGAAAATGATAATTCTGAAAATTTAAATGGCAATGGAAGTGAAGGAATAGATTTAGACAAACTTCGGTATAGTAAAATAATTATCATGACAGACGCAGATGTAGATGGCTCGCATATTAGAACCTTATTATTAACATTCTTTTTCAGATATATGACGCCTTTAATTGAAAATGGTAATATTTTTATTGCTATCCCTCCTCTTTATAAACTGGGTGCCGGGAAAAATAGTAAATATTGTTATTCCGAAGAGGAAAAAGAAGAATTTTTATCTAAATCAGAACCTGGAAAAAATATAAGAGTACAAAGATACAAAGGGCTTGGAGAAATGAATGCCGAACAACTTTGGTCTACAACAATGAATCCAGATACTAGGACATTAAAAAAAGTTATCATACCGCCAAATCATGATGAATACGGGGAAAGGAATCCTGAAGCAGAAATAACTCAGCAAACGTTTGAAAATCTTATGGGAGACGATGTTGCTCCAAGAAGAAAATTCATACAAGAAAATGCACTGTTTGCAGATATAGACGTATAAAAATCACCACATTAAATGTTTTGAAATCTAAACATCTAATTTAATTGACCTTTACTTTTTTTTTCCTTTATAATTATAAACCTATTAATAATATTCAGGATTTTTATAGGCTTTGAATAAAAATAAAATTTATTTAAAAAATTTACAATTAGAAGCTAGTAACTCAATCAAAAACATAACTTCTAAAGAAGAAATAGAAAATTGGAGAATTAACTATCTGGGAAGAAAAGGCAAAATTTCCGATTTTTTCCAAACATTTAAAAATTTAAAGTCAAAAGAAAAAAATGAATTGGGATCATTGGCTAACAATATAAAAAATACTTTGGAGAAACTTTATAAAGAAAAATCCCAATCTTTAAATAAACAAAATAATTTAAAAAATGAATTTTTTGACTTCACCTTACCCAGTCCGCCAATTTCTACAGGAAGTATTCACCCAACAAATCAGATGATGCAAGAAATCTGTACAGCTTTCAATAAACTTGGGTTTAACATATTTGAGGGACCCGAAATTGAATCAGAAACTTATGCTTTTGATAAATTAAATATTCCTACTAATCATCCGGCCAGAGATATTTTGGATACAATTTATGTTAAAGATGTCAATGAAATTAAATCTCTTGTATTAAGACCACACACTTCGCCAATGCAAATCAGAATAATGGAAAACAACGAGCCACCTATACGTGTTGTTATACCTGGTAAATGTTATAGATACGAAGCAACTGACAATACACACGATTGGCACTTCCATCAAATTGAATGTTTGGTAATTGATAAAAATATTAATTTTTCAAATATGAAATCTACTCTTTTTGAATTTGCAAGAATAATTTTTGGCGAAGATACGAAGGCAAGATTTCGATGTGATTTTTTTCCTTTTGTTGAACCAGGTGCTGAAATGTCAATTAATTTTAAACAAAATGAATGGCTAGAGTTAATGGGTGCTGGGATGGTTCATCCTAAAGTTCTTTTAAACGTTGGTCTCGATCCGGAAATTTATTCGGGATTTGCTTTTGGTTTAGGGATAGAACGTGCAGCAATGATCAAATACGGTATAGAAAATATCAGAGATTTCTATGCAAATGATTATCAATTTTTAAAACAATTTAAATAAATTATTATGAAAATTCCTGTTTCATGGATAAAAGAATATATTAAATATAATGTCAGTAATGAAAAAATTGCTGAATTACTGACTATGTCAGGAACAGAAGTTTCCAACATTATAAAATTCGGAAATGAATGGGATTCCAATATTATAATAGGTGAAATTAAAAAAATTGATAAACACCCAAACGCAGACAGGTTATCTTTAGTTGATGTAGATAATTCACAAAATATAGTTAAAGTTGTATGCGGAGCCCCGAATATTCAAGTTGGTCAAAAAATTGCTTTAGCACAACCAGGTGCAAAACTTTATAATCCTTATGAGAAAAAAATATCTGTTCTTAAAAAAAGTAAAATTCGTGGAATAGAGTCAAACGGAATGATTTGTTCTGCGTTAGAACTAAATTATTCAGATGATCATGATGGAATATTAATACTAGACCCAAATTTCCAAACAGGTGAATCTTTACATTCATTACTTGCTGAAGACATTTTCGATTTCGAAATAACACCAAACAGAGCAGACTGTTTATCTATAATTGGAATTTTTGGAGAAATTGCATCTATATTAAAAGCACAAAAGATATATCACAAAATAATTAAATGGCCTGATCTTTTTCCAGATTTAAACAGGAATAATTTTATTGATGAAATGGAAAAAGAGATTGAAAAAAATTCTAATGGCCCAATAATCTATTCCGATATATTTAAAGATTATAAATCTCTGCTAGCTAATTATTCACATAAGATTGCAATCAAATATGGAGATATGTCACATAAATATCAAGAGCTAAATCCTGATTTAGGATATAAAGGAATATCAATAAAATCAAAACAACAAGAAAACTTTACAATCAAAATAAGTGACAATGATTGCAATAGATATTCAGGCATATCAATAAATTCAATAAATATCAACAAATCTCCTTTTTGGATAAAAGATAAATTAATAAAATCAGGACTTCGTCCAATAAGTAACATTGTTGATATCACTAACTTTGTTATGCTCGAATTCGGGCAACCCATGCATGCTTTTGATCTGTCAAAAATCAAAACAAATAAAATTGAAATTAAAAAAAGTACTAACAATCAATCTTTCCTTGGGCTTGATCAGGAAAAAAGAGAACTAAGCAATGAAATGCTAACAATTACAGATGGCAAAAATCCAATCGGGTTAGCTGGAATAATTGGAGGTGAAAATTCAGAAATTGATCAAAATACAACTAATATTTTCCTAGAATCTGCCTCATTTAACATGGCTAACATACGACAAACATCCAAAGATCTCAATTTATCTACTGATGCTTCATATAGATTTGAAAGAGGAGTTGCAAATCAATTTACTGTACCTGCTATTAAAAGAGCTATGGAATTAATTCAAAAAACTAATGATACTAATATAGAAATCCAAGGATTTTGGGATGAGGTAAATCCTTCAATAGTACCTGAGATTATCGGTTTGATAAAAAATGGGCCAAAAAAAATCACTAGTTTTAGTAGTAAAAGATACAAGAAAATTATAGGCGAAAATGTTACTCGTTCCAAAGCAAAATCAATATTTCAATCCTTAGGTTTTAAGCCAGTAAAAGAACTAGGATTAAGAAATAATGAATATGCAATCGATCTTTTAATTCCTTTTTGGAGAAATGATATTGAATTAGAAGACGATTTAATAGAAGAAATTGCCAGAATAATTGGATATGACAACCTTAGCTCTACTCCAATGTTATATCCTGAAAACAATGTTCCTCTTGATAACAACATTGAAGCAAGAAATGATTTACGTTCTGAAATGAAATCAATGGGATATTTAGAAGTTATAAATTACCCTGTTATCAATAATACGCAATTCAATTCTACAACCAACGAAAATATTGGTGATCCAATTGAATTACAAAACCCTACTAATCAAAAAAATAAATTTATGAGACCTAATTTAAGAGCAGGTCTAATAGATAATTTATCAAAAAACTCAAAAAATTATTCTGAAATTGAATCATGGAAGTTTTATGAATTAGGAAGAACTTACATCTCTGAAATTAATTCAAAATTTAAACTACCTATTCAAAATTATTCTCTGGGGATAATCGCAGCAGGTAATTACGAAAATAAAAATTGGGCGAATGATCCATCAAAACTAAATTTTTATATACTGAAAAGCCATGTAGAAAAATTATTACACAACTTAAAAATAGAATTTAATTTTTCTCAAAATGAAAACACAGATTTTTACTCGAATAAATCTGCCAATATAATTTCAAATAATAAAATTGTAGGAAGTATTGGATTTATCAATGAAAAAAAATTAACAGAATTAAACTCTAAAATTAAAGATGTACTATATGCAGAATTAAACTTAGATAATTTATTGAATAATAATAATCAAATTAATAAATATCAAAAAACAAGCGCATATCCACAAGCTATAAGAGATTTATCTTTAAGAGTAGATAAAAACATATTGTCTGATCAAATATCAGATATAATTAAAGAAAATCCTTTAGTAACTGATTTAAATGTCATTGATGTTTATAATGATTTGGAACCTGAAAAAAAATCTATTACATTCAGAATTACTTTTCAGAGTTTTAATGAAACTCTTAACAATAATAAGATTGACGAATCACAAAATAAAATATTAAAAAAATTAAAAAAATTATTAAATATTGAATTAAGAAAAATATAATTATGAAATCAGTAGAAGATGCAAAAAATATAATTTTTGAATCTACAAAGAAATTAAAATCAGAAAATGTAGATCTTATAGATTCTTTAGATAGAATAGCTTATGAAGATATTACAACAAATATTAACCTTCCAAGATGGGATAACTCATCTATGGATGGATATGCATTGATAATATCAGATGACTCAAATGAAAATTCTTCACAAAAACTAGAAGTTATAGGAGAGCTATATCCCGGGGATGATTTTATACCAAAAATTAAAGAAAACACAGCAATAAAAATTATGACGGGAGCTCCAATTCCTCTTGGTGCAAACTGCGTTATTCCCAAAGAAGATATAACTTTAATTAAATCCAATAATAAATCGCCTGCTTATATTTTATTTGAAAAAAAAATAAATATCGGAGACAACATACGTAAAAAAGGGAGTGATTTCAATAGTGGAGAATCAATTCTCTCAAAAGGAAAAAGAATAAGATCATTTGACGTGGCTAAATTAGCTGCAAATGGAATAAATAAAATAAAAGTTTACAAAAAACCCATAGTCAGCATAATTTCAACAGGAAACGAATTAATTTCCCCTGGTGGTAAATTAAAGCCATTTAATATTTATGATTCAAATGCATCAGCAATTGCGTCTCTAGTTAAAAGTACAGGTGGAATCCCAAAAATAATTGGAATAGCTAAAGATGAAATCAGATCAATAGAAGCAATACTGAGAGAATCTATCGATAGTGATGTAATTGTCTGCACAGCCGGGGTATCAGTAGGAGATAAAGATTATATAAAAGAAGTTATAAAAGAACACGGCAAAATTAACTTTTGGTCTGTGAATATTCAACCTGGCAAACCATTTTTGTATGGTAGCATACAAGGAAGAGGAAAAAATATTCCTTTTTTTGGACTCCCAGGAAATCCTGTAAGTACAATAGTTTTGATGATTAAATTTGTTTTGCCATCATTGATAAATATGCAAGGATTGAATAATTATAAACCAAATATTACTTCAGCTATCTTAAATGATCAAATTGAAAATCATTCTAGAAGAAATATGTTTGCAAGAGTGAGGGTTGAAAGAATAGAAAACCAATTAATTGCAACTCCATATCAAAACAATAGTTCACATATACTTTCATCATTTGACAATGCTAATGGATTGGCTAATGTGCCAGAAAATTGTAAAATTCTTAAAAAGGGTGCACAAGTTGAAGTTGAAATATTTGATAGTACAAATCTTTTATAAAAAGGAGAAAAATGAAAACCGAAGATAAAATTAAATATTAAATAAAGTTTAATCATTTAACAGATGATCAAAAAAAATCTTTATCATTACTATTACATACCAGGATAGAAGATATAAAAAACCAAAATAATAGTAAAGAAACTAATAATGCTGCAGCAAAAATTAATAATATTGATTCACCAGAAAAACATCTAGAGGAACTTGGGATAATGTACAGAAAATCAGGATCATTTTTAGAACCAAAAACTCCTGTTAAAGAAGCTTTATTTAGATTATTTGCTTACAATAATAATAAACCATTAACTATTAAACAAATAAGCAAACAACTATCTGAGTTATGGGAAATGTCTCAATTTCCAAGAGACATTGGTGAAGAAAAACTTACTGGTTTATTAAAAAATGTTTCAGACTACTATATACAACCATACGGAAGAAAATTTTATATAAAAAAATATTAGACCAAATAGACACATTTAATGGAAGAAATAATCAAATTTACAAATAAAAATCTCGATATCAAAGGGGATTTGATTGCAATTTCAACATTAAGGCCTTGGATAAATGCAGGAAGAGTAGGTTCTATTGCATTAAATAAATTAAAGAATATTACAGATGCAAAACTCGTAGGTTCATTAAAAAACCCTGGTTCGTTTTTTGATTTTACTAGATACAGACCTAGATTCAAATATACTAAAAATAAAAGAAAATTAATAATCCCAAATCTAGAAATCAGTTTTGGGAATCATAGAAATAAAGACATTTCATTTCTATTTATTGACATAAGAGAACCTCATTACAATGCTGAGTTATTAATAAAAAATTTATTTAAAGTATTTAAAGATTTAAATATAAAAGAATATTGCAGAATTGGAAGCATGTATGACTCTGTCCCTCATACCAGGCCATTAATAGTAAGTGGTTCTAATTTAAAAAAATCTAAATTGATTAGAACGTCAAATAACAAATACCAAGGACCAACAAGTATTATTAATTTATTATCTGAAAAATTATCAAAAATTAATATTGAAACTTCAAATTTAATGGTCCATATCCCTCAATATATACAGCTTGATAATGATTATTTTGCTTCTGCTAAAATATTAGAATGTTTATCAGAAATCTACGAATTAGATGCTTCAATAGCAGACAATTCATTTGGAGAAACTCAGTATAAGGATTTTACAGAATCACTAAAATTTAACCCTGAATTGAATAAATTAGTATCTGCATTAGAAAAATATTACGATTCTAATTTTTCAAAACCAAACAAAGAGTTATCTGATGAAAATTCTGATGAAAATTCTCCTATGTCTGATGATTTAGAAGACTTTTTAGATAGTATGTCATCAAAATTTGAAGAATAATTTATAAACGGGGTGTGGCGCAGTGGTAGCGCGCCTGTTTTGGGAACAGGAGGTCGTCGGTTCAACCCCGACCACCCCGATACTAAATAAAAAATAATGAATTATTGAGATAAAAAACTTTCCAATACTTTAAAATAATTTTCAGGTTCTTCGTAAAAAGGCATATGAGAACTATTTTTAAATACACTCACCTTTGAATCGGGCAAGGAATTATCCATTCTCATAGCACAAGACGGGGTTAATTCATCATGCATTCCAACTGTTATAAGCGTGGGAATATTAATTGTTTTCATTTCTTCGATCCTATTCCAATCTTTTAAATTCCCTGTATACAAAAACTCATTTGGCCCTTGCATAGTACCATAAACATCCATATTCCAATCATCTAATGAATCATGAATTGATTGTGGCCAAACATCTAATCTGCAAACATGACGATAATTTAAAATAGTGATCGCGGCCTGATATTCTTCATGATCTAAAGTTCCTTCAGCTTCATGTTTTATCATCATTTTAACAGTTTCATTACCTAAACCATTCCGTAATCTGTTAAGCTCATCTATCATATGCGGCATATCGCCACAAGTATTTTCTAATATTAATTTATTTATATTATTTTGATACTTGATGGCATATTCTATGCCAAGCCATCCTCCCCAAGAATGTCCTAATAGAATAATTTTTCCTAAATCAAATTCTTTTCTTACAAATTCAACTTCTTCCACATATCTAGCTATATTCCAAAGATTAAAATCTTTTGGTTTACTTGATTTGCCACAACCTAATTGATCATATGTAAAAACTCTAAATCCATTTTTTATTAATTTAAGATGAGGATCTCTTAAATAATTACAGGGTAATCCAGGGCCTCCATTCAATAAAAATATTGTGTTTTCATTTTTATTTATTCCTGAATCATAACAAACAAGGTTATAATCATTATATTTTAAATGTATTTCTTTATAATCTGAGCTCATATAAGAAAATTATTTATCATCAGATAAAGATTTAACGCAAACAAAACATGAAACCATGTCACCCTTATTTACATTCATTATCTTGTTACCACCTGTATTCCTGCCAGATGTTTCTTTCATTTCAGACATTGGATTAACCATTAGTGTACCTTTATCTGAAATTATATATATAAAATCTGTATCATCAGGAATAATTTCTGCGTGTGCAACCTTGTCAGTACTTTTTAATTTAAATGTTTTTACACCGCTACCTGCTCTTTTTTGAATCCTATAAATAGGTTCACTTCCGTCAGCTTTGTTAAGCCTAGTCATTTTCCCTTTACCTTGCCTGCTAATTACAAAAAGCTTATCCTCAGGCAAGCCAACATCCATAGCAACTACATAATCATTCCCTTTTAATCTTATACCTCTTACTCCTGCTGCATTTCTACCTAATTCTCTCAAATCAGAATTAGGAAACCTTATAGACATTCCATCTGATGTAATAATCATAATATCTTCATTAGGTTCTAAAATTTTCACATTTACCAACTCATCATCTTCTGCCATATTAATAACTTTTAATCCAGATTTCCTTATGTTGGATATATGGCTAATTTTTAATTTTTTGACAGTACCTTTCTTAGTTACAAATATTAAAAACGAATCAAGATAATCTTTTAAATTGCCAGCAGAAATCATTGATGTAATTTTTTCATTTAATCCATCAATTTGAATTAAATTTAAAATAGGAACACCTCTTGTATTTCGATTCGTGTCTGGTCTTAATTCATATGTATTAAGAGAGAAAACTCTCCCTTTATTAGTAAAAAATAATAAAATATCATGAGTATCTACAACTAAAAGCTGCTTCATCGGATCATCTTCTCTTAGTGATTGAGCGCTGCTACCTCTGCCTCCGGCATGTTGTGATTGATATGTTTTAGATGGAATTCTTTTAATATATTGCCCTGAACTTAGAGTAACTACCACATTCTCATGCGGTTCCAAAGCCGCCCTGTCAAAAGATCCTTCTTCTTTAATTATTTTTGTTAATCGTTTTTTAACAAATCTAGCTGATACTTCATCTGTTTCTTCTTTAACAATTGCAAGCCTTTGCGATTTATCATTAATTAAAGCTTCCAATTCTTTAATTCTAATCTCTAATTCTTTATGTTCATTTTTTATTTTTTCTGTCTCTAATGCAGCCAATCTTCTTAATTGCATTTCTAAAATTGCTTTTGCCTGAATTTGAGTTAAATCAAATTCATTAATTAAATTCTTAGTAGCTGATTCAGAGTCATCAGAATTTCTAATTGTACTTATAATTTTATCTATATCACTTAATGCAATTAATAGGCCATCTAAAATATGAATCCTGTTTTTAGCATTTTTTAACTCGAATTTTGATCTTCTGTTAACTACTTCTTCTCTGAATTCAATAAAACCTACTAAAGCTTGTCTAAGAGTTAAGACTTTAGGCAAACCTTTATCAAGTGCAACCATATTTACAGCAAAACTGGTTTGCATTGGAGTAAATTTATATAAATTATTTAACACAACCATAGGTTGCGAACCTCTTTTTAATTCAATTACAACTCTAATTCCATTTCTATCAGACTCATCTCTTATTTCTGAAATTCCGTCAACTTTTTTATCTCTAGATAATTCTGCTATTTTTTCAACCAAAGCAGCTTTATTTACCTGATAAGGCAATTCGCTAATTAAAATTCTAAATCTATCACCTTTATTATTTTCTTCAATTTCTGCAACAGCACGCATCATAACGCTTCCTCGTCCGGTCAAATATGCTGAATGAATACCCTCTTTTCCAAGTATTAAGGCTCCAGTTGGAAAATCAGGGCCTTTTACAATTCGTAAAATTTCACTATCTTCACATAAAGGATTATCAATCAAATAATTGACAGCTTCACATATTTCTGCCGGATTGTGCGGAGGTATGTTAGTAGCCATGCCAACAGCAATTCCTGATCCTCCATTTATTAACAAATTGGGCAACCGGGCAGGAAGAACAATAGGTTCTTTCAATGAACCATCAAAATTTTCTTCAAAATCTACAGTTTCTTCATGTAAATTTGCCAACATTTCTTCTGCAATAGGGCTTAATCGAGCTTCTGTATATCTCATTGCTGCTGGAGGGTCATTATCAATACTACCATAATTTCCTTGCCCATCAATTAACATTGCTCGCAATGAAAAATCCTGCGCCATTCTTACCATTGAATCATAAACAGCAGTATCACTATGAGGATGATATTTTCCTAAAACTTCTCCTACAATTCTTGCACTTTTATAATACGAGGAAGTCGGCCTCGCGCCTATATCTTGCATTGCGTATAAAATTCTTCTATGCACTGGTTTTAATCCGTCTCTTAGGTCTGGCAATGCTCTGGAAACAATCACACTCATAGCATAATCTAAATATGACTTCTCCATCTCATTTTTAATCTCTGCATCAATTATTGTTAATTTAGATTTTTTCTCCAAAACTATCTCCTGTTAAGTAATTTTACTTTCTTTTTCATTATTTATTTTATTTGACTTAGAATTCTTGTCATTTAAAGCAGCTTTAACGAATTCAACAAACAATGGATGGGGATTTAAAGGAGTTGATAAAAATTCCGGATGAAATTGGACTCCTATCATAAATGGATGATTGTTATACTCCATGATTTCTACCAAATCTCCTTCAGGATGAATTCCAGAAGGTATCAACTCTACATTTTTTAATTCTTCTACATATTTATTATTAACTTCGTATCTATGTCTATGTCTTTCTTTTATTTTGTTCTGTTTATATATTTTTTTAGTATAAGTAGAATCAGCAATATTACATTCATATAATCCAAGCCTCATAGAACCACCTTTATGCAAACTCTTTAATTGCTCTGGCATCAAATCTATAACAGGAAAAGGTGTAGTTTCATCAAATTCCGTAGAATTCGCATCTTCATATCCCAATAAATTTCTAGCCGCCTCTATAACCATAATTTGCATACCCAAACATAATCCAAAATACGGGATTTTATTTTCACGAGCATATCTGCAGGCATTTATCATTCCTTGAGTGCCTCTTTTATCGAAACCTCCTGGGACAATAATTCCCTTTATGTCATTAAAAATATCATTTATATTATTTGAGTTAATTTCCTCTGAATTAATCCATTCAATTTGAATTTCTGAATTATTGCTAATCCCGGCATGAATTAATGATTCTTTAACAGACAAATATGAATCTTGTAATTCCACATATTTCCCAACTATGGCTAATTTTATTGTATTTTTTGAATTATTTGCTTTAGATATTACTGAAATCCACTCATCTAAATGTCCGTTTTCATCATTTAAACTTAAATTTTGTGATAAAAGTTTACCCAGGTTCTCTTCTTCTAATCTAACCGGAACTTCATATACAGAATCCAAAGTAGGTAAGGAAATCACAGCTTCTAACGATACATCGCAAAACATTGAAATTTTTTCTTTTATTTTTTCAGATACATCAAATTCACTTCTACATATAATTGAATCAGGGTGAATACCAATACTTCTAAGTTCACGTACGCTATGTTGGGTTGGTTTTGTTTTTAATTCTCCTGTTGTATTTATAAATGGTAAGTATGTTACATGTATATAAAAGCAATTTTCTTTACCAACAAAATTTGGAATTTGTCTAATAGATTCTAAAAATGGTAGTCCTTCTATATCTCCTACAGTTCCTCCAACTTCAGCAACAATGATATCTGAATTTGAACTTTCAGATAGTTGGATAATTCTATCTTTGATTTCATTAGTGACATGAGGTACTACTTGAATAGTTCGGCCTAAAAAATCCCCTCTTCTTTCTTTATCTATTACTTTTTTATAAATCTGCCCGGCTGTGAGGCTAGATAAACCATCTAATCTTGTTTCAGTAAATCTCTCATAATGACCCAAATCCAAATCTGTTTCTGCTCCGTCGTCAGTAACAAATACTTCCCCATGCTGATATGGAGACATTGTGCCAGGATCTACATTTAAATATGGATCTAATTTCATTAAGGATACACTTAATCCCCTGCTTTTTAACATACGCCCAATGGAAGCAACACAAATCCCTTTTCCAACTGAACTAACTACTCCTCCTGTAACAAATATAAATTTCTGCATTTAATTCTCCAAAATATTCATATTGGGCTCGCAGTTAAAGTGGGAAACAATTCCGCCTTGGGCAATGCCAAGCTTAAAAAAGCTATTAATTATAAAAGGAACAAGGAAAAGCATATGAATTGAGTATAATGCTCTGATAATATTATTTCAAGTTATAGATTATAAGAATAAACGAACAATGAAATATTTTAGAATAGAAAAAAACAACAAACCAAATTTAATTATAAATTATTCAGATAATTTTGGATTTAATATAACAGAATATTCCTCATACATTAATACAATAGAAATTTTATCGGTTGAAGCAAATGCTCAAAAGATATCAAGATCAGATTACATTTATCAATTTATAACAAATAACAAAATCAAAAAAATGTCCCTAGATCAAGTAATTGAAAAAAACAAATTACTTCTACCTTTTATACCTGATGAAGTATGGGCTGCAGGGGTTACTTATAAGAATTCTGAATTTGAAAGAAAAAGAGAAAGTTCAACTCCGGATATTTATGCAAAAGTATATAGCGCTAAAAGACCTGAAATATTTTTTAAAGCCACAGGAAACAGGCTTGTAGCTCCAAATCAAAAAATAGGTATAAGATCTGATTCAAAATGGAATGTTCCAGAAGCTGAACTTGCCGTGATTTTAATAAATAGCGAAATATTTGGTTATTCAATAGGGAATGATATGACAAGTAGAGAAATTGAAGGAGAAAATCCCTTATACCTTACTCAGGCAAAAATTTATGACAAAAGCTGTTCAATTGGACCATGCATTATAGATGCGGAATCAATAAACAATTATGAAAAATTTAATATAAATTGCAAAATTATCCGAAATAAAAAAACTATCTTTAATGCATCCTCGTCAGTAAAATCAATGAATAAATCTATTCCATATTTAATAAAATGGTTAAAACAATCAAACACTCTTCCTATAAAATCTGCATTTTTAACCGGCACAGGAATAGTTCCTCCTCCTGAATTTACACTTTTAGAAAATGATCAAATTAGTATTTCAATTAACGAAATAGGAACTTTAAATAATTCAGTAATAAAAGTTTAGTACATGAGATCTACCAAAATCATTATTAGTTCTGGTTTAAATCAAAACATTGACAATTATATAAACGCACTAGAGCTTTTTAACGCCAAAATTATTATTGCTAATCCAGCTACAATCAAAGAAGTTCTTAAAAATAAATATGAAGGGCTTGTCCTAACTGGGGGAGGCGACATTTCTCCTGAACTTTATGAACATAGAATGGAAAACTCTGATAGTAAATTGTGTTTCGGGACATCTTTGAATCGCGATAATGCTGAATTCCAACTTATAAAAGATGCCCATGAAAAAAATATCCCTATTCTTGGCATTTGCAGAGGGATGCAATTGTTAAATGTTTATTTTGATGGAACTCTAATTCAAAATGTAAATAAATTGCATTACGAAAACATGTATAAATTTAAAGAACAAATGAATAAATCAAAAGGTATTGGAAACTTCGATGCCAAAAAATATATGGATATTGAATCAGATTTTCATCGTATATTTATAACACTTGGAAGTCATCTTGCAACAATGCTAGGGTCTGGGGGTACATTAAAAGTAAACAGCAGGCATCATCAAGGCATAGGTCATAAACAACTTTCAAACATTTTTTTTGCTTCTGCATATACAATTGATGACGGTTTAATTGAAGCTTTTGAAAATAAAGACGGATCAATTATTGCAGTACAATTTCATCCTGAACGCCTAAACGAACATCCTAAGCAAATAGCAGGTTTATTCAAAGCTTTTGTTAAGCTTTGCAATAAAAGCATGTAGACTAATTCACGAATTTATGTTATGGTATACGCGTATATAATTTATACACCTCCAAAATTGTTTGGAGATCTTTTTTACCCAAAATTAAATCACACTTATGGAATATTCTGAAATTAAATCAAAAAGCAAAGAAGAACTGATAGAGATTGCAGAAAAATTAAACTTATTAAAAAATGGTAATTCACCAAAAAAATCTGAATTAATTAACTCAATCTACACAGCTTTTGCTGAAAAAAACGGCTCTAACACAACTTCGGGCATGCTATCTATTTTAAACGATGGATATGGCTTTATACGAAACGACGGATTACACCCTTCTGCTTCGGATGTTTATGTATCTCAATCTCAAATTAGAAAATTCCACTTAAGAACCGGGGACTATGTTGCGGGAAAAACACGACCTCCCAAAGATGGTGAAAGATATTTTGGTTTAATAAAAGTTGAATCTGTAAACAATATAGACCCTGAAGAAGCAAAAACCAGAACAAAATTTGAATCTTTAACCGCAATTTTTCCAACTGAACAGCTTAAACTTGAAACTACCCCTAAAGAACTTTCCAGTAGAATAATTGATCTAATAGCACCTGTTGGAAAAGGACAAAGAGGTTTAATTGTTGCACCTCCTAAAGCAGGTAAAACAACAGTTTTACAAAATATTGCAGCAGGTATTTCTGCAAATTCTCCTGAAATACAAATCCTTGTAGCTTTAATTGGAGAAAGACCAGAAGAAGTTACCGAAATGAGACGTGCTGTAAAAGGAGAAGTTTATAGCTCAACATTCGATGAACCAGTAGAGGATCACTGCAAAGTAGCAGAATTATGCCTCGAAAGAGCAAAAAGATTAGTAGAAAATGGTGAGGATGTAGTTATTTTATTAGATAGCTTGACTAGGTTAACCAGAGCATATAACTTAGCTGTCCCAAGTACAGGGAGAACGCTCTCAGGCGGAATTGACCCAAATGCATTATATCCACCCAAAAAGTTTTTTGGCGCAGCTAGAAACACTGAAGAAGGGGGAAGTTTAACTATTTTGGCAGCGTGTTTAGTAGACACAGGAAGCCGAATGGATGAAGTTATTTTTGAGGAATTCAAAGGCACCGGAAACATGGAACTTAATCTTGACAGAAGATTATCTGAAAGAAGAGTTTATCCCGCAGTTGATATTCTTAAAAGCGGTACAAGAAGAGAAGAACTTCAATTAAATGCAAACATATTAGAAAAAGTGCATATGCTAAGAAGATTGATAAGCATTCAAACAACTGACCCTTCTGGCAAAGATAGAGATACTTCAGATGCAACTGCTAATGTAATAAGGCGTATAGCCCAAAGTGCAAGTAATGATGATTTCATAAAAAACTTTGAAAAATATGCCCAATTAAATGTTAGTAAAAAATAAACCTGATTGGTAATCTAGTTATGTCTGAGTTATATATATTAGGAGGCGGTACACCAACACCAACGCCAGAAAGATTTGGTAGTTCTTATGTTGTTAAACTTGATAACCATAATTCTCAAATAATGTTTGATTGCGGCCCAGCCGCAACTGACAAACTTGTTAAAGCAGGTTTATGGCCTACAAATATTGACTATTTATTCTTTACACACCATCATTTTGATCATGACATTGATTACCCGTGTTTCTTGTTATGCAGATGGGATCAAAGCATTGGCACTGAAAACACATTAAATGTATACGGACCACAACCTACAAAAAAGCTGACAGAAGATCTTATTGGGGAAAATGGAGCTTTTGCCCATGATTGGAAAGCAAGAGTTAATGCACCAACTAGCCAACAAGTATATAAAAACCGTGGAGGAATTCTTCCAAGAAAACCCCCAACAATTAAAACTGATGCTTCATCAAAAGATAAAACCTGGATTAACCCAAAAGATATTATTGCCGGAGACGTTATTTCAGGGCCTTCATGGCAAGTTTCCACTGCAAATGCTGAACACGTACAACCGTATTTAGACAGTATTGCATATCGCCTTACAACAGAAAATAGTTCTATAGTGTTTACTGGTGATACGCAACCTTGTGATTCTGTAATAAATTTGTCACAAGATGCAGATATTATGGTTTGTATGTGTTGGGATGATCAAGAAACCATGGACAAAGATAAAGAATCTTCAGGTCAATGTAGCGCCGAAGGTGCAGCAGAAATGGCTGAAAAAGCAGGGGTGAAAAAACTAATTCTTTCCCATATGGGCAAACATATTTCAACTCATGGTATTTTAGAAAAAGCATTAGGAAATGCTGCGAAAAAATACTCAGGGGAAATTATTTTTGCTGAAGAATTAATGAAAATATCATTTTAATATTCAATTTTAAAAACCAAATTATTGACTGCTAATTATAACTGTGCTAATTTCTAATAAGCCCTAGGTCTCAAAAGCATATGAGTAATTATGGAAGTTCGGTTTGATCCCGACGCTGTCCCGCAACGGTAAACTTTTTAGCCCGGTCCAAGTCCTAGAATGAAATTGATCTTCGAGGAAAGATGCAAGTTGTGACAAAATCCTTCTTTTCCAAAAAGTTCATAAATAAGGAGGATTAATGTTTAAAATTATTATCAAAATATTTGTAATACAAATATTTTTTCTATTATTAATTTCATGTTATTCAGGCACTACACACAATACAAAAAATAAGCCTATTCAACTAAATCCAATTCCTCCCGCTGACAACATATATAAAACAAAGCCCGCTTTAACTCCAAGCAAACCTTCGGCTAACAAAGAAATAAAAGAATTAAATTTCATTACCCCAAAACAGCCTGTTATGGTAACAAAAAGTATAAAGAAAAAAACAACAAATAATAATAAAATATCGCCAGAAACAACATATCCATTAATTATCACTGGAACTAATAAAAAAAATATCACATTTGAAAAATCGCCAGATAAAATAATTGCTTTTGATTCAGCTGCTGTTGAAATAATATATGCGCTCGGAGGAGAAAATAAAATTATTGGCACACATTCATTCGTTAATTATCCAGAAAATACTGAAAATATTACAAAAGTTGGGGATGCCTTTAATCTAAATATCGAATCAGTAATTAATTTAGAACCCGATCTTTTTTATATTTTTTTTGAACAATATATTAAACAATTAGAAAATAATAAAATCAAAGTTTTATATCAACAATCATTAAATGATAATTTTGAATCCATCCCAGCACGAATTCTTATGTGGGGAAAAATATTAAACAAAAACCAAGAAGCTTTAAATACAGCAAATTTGTTTGAAAAAAGATTAAACAATATTAAAATCTTTTTCAAAAATTATTCTAATGGACCTACTGTATTTTATGATACCGGATCATTGTGGACTCCTGGAAATAATACACTTGTAGGGCAAACACTTAATTTATTAAAATTACAGAACATAGCAAAAGACATATCAGGATATAAGCAATACTCTAAAGAATTAATAATTCAAAATGACCCTCAAATAATTATCACACCTTCTCCTGAATATTTTCTTAATTCTTCTGAATTTAAAAATTTAACAGCTGTAAAAAACAAAAGAATAATAACAACAAATCAAGAATTATTATCTGTTGCGGGGCCAAGGTTTATTGACGGAATAGAAGAATTAGGATTATCAATATATTCTCCCATTTTCAATAAGATATTATTATCAAACATAGATAAATAAAATGGGTAAAAAAATAAATATTAAAGAAATTATTTATGTTAAAACCACAAAAAATTTTATAAGTATTATATTTTTAGCTTTAATATTAATTATTATTTTTGTGCTTTCTATTTTTCTTGGGCCGTCTAAAATAAATCCAATTGAAATAGTAAAAATAATAATTTCTTATATATTTGCAGATAAAACTAATTTCATTTTATCAACTGCTGCTTATACAATTATTATTAAACTCAGAATTCCTCGGTCATTATTAGCTATCATAACTGGAATAATTTTATCCAGCTCAGGAAGTACTTATCAAGCAATTTTTAAAAATCCTTTAGCTGATCCATACCTTCTTGGTGTAGGTACAGGTGCTGGACTAGGGGCAGTAATTGGTTTAACAATTTACCCTTCAAATTTGCCATTTGCAAATTTCGGAGCTGCTTTATTTGCTTTTGGCGGAGGGTTGTTAGCTGTATTTCTAACCTATAATCTGTCTAATTATTCAAGAAATTTAAATCCCCTTTCATTAATATTAGCAGGCGTAGCTATAACATCTATTATGGGAGCATTCACTACATTAATACTAATTACACAAAACCCTGAAATTAAACCTATATTAAGCTGGTTGTTAGGAGGTTTTTCACTTGCGTCTTGGGAACATTTTAATATTGTTTTTTTTGCAGGATTTCCTTGTGTAATTTTGTTACTTGTACAACACAATAAAATTAATATATTAAATTTAGATTCAAAACAAGTAAAATCTTTAGGAATAAACGAAAAGAGAACTATTACTCTACTAATTTTAGCATCTACTTTATCTTCTTCGATAGCTGTGTCACAAACAGGAATTATAGGATTTGTTGGATTGGTAGCTCCCCATATTTCAAGAATGGCTTGGGGTACAAATCCAAAATATTTAATTCCCCAAGCTTCTTTAATTGGGGCAACAATTTTATTATCTTCAGACATAATAGCAAAAACAATATTATCTCCAACTGAAATCCCCGTAGGATTAATTACAGCATTTTTAGGCTTTCCCTTTTTCGTACATTTATTAAGAAAAGAAGGCAATATAAATGGGTAACAAATCATATATTTCCCTCGATAAAATCTCATTAAAGTTTAATAACTCTTCTTTTAAACTTTTCGCAAACTTAGATATTATAGAAAATGAGAAAATTTTATTAATAGGGCCAAACGGGAGTGGCAAATCAACGTTAATTGAAATAATTTCAGGGCACATAATTCCAAACGAAGGGAAAATACTTTTCCCAAACATTAACAAAGCGAATAATCGAAAAAAAACAATGTCTGAATTTATATCTTATATGCCCCAATCACCTTATTTGCCATTACATTTTGATGTTTTTGATTTCGTAATAACGGGTCGCTTCTCCAATCGAAACAATAAAAGAAATTTTTCTAAAAATGATTTTAAACTAACATTAAAAATTCTTAAAAAAATACATTTGTTTAATAAATGGAATTCTAAATTAGCTCATCTTTCTGGAGGAGAAAAACAATTAACCTTACTTGCACATAATTTAATACAAGGCAAACCTATTCAATTATTTGATGAACCTACAGCAAATTTAGATCCGTTTAATCAATCTGAAGTAATAAATTTAATCCTAAATTCACCTTTAACCAAATCTAAAACAATTATAGTTTCAACGCATGATATAAATTTTGCCTGGAAATTTAATCGAGTTATTATGATAAAAAATGGTGTAATATTTAAAGATGGAACTCCTAATAAAATAATAAACAGTAACAACCTGTCTTCTTTATATGAGAAAGATATTAAAGTGAAAACAATTAATAATAAACATTTTGTATTAACAGATTAATCGCAATGAATTCAAAATATCATTCAACTTTACAAAAACTACTCCTGGAATCTCCGTCAAACAGGGATTTATATTTAACGAAAAGAAAAGTTAGAATTGAAAATATAATTCAAAATTTAAATCTAGACAAGAAACAAATACCTACAATTCATATTGTTGGCACAAAAGGAAAAGGAAGTACGGCCGCTATTATTTCCAGCATATTAAATGAATCAAATTATAATACTGGTTTATTTACATCCCCCCATCTAATCACAGTAACAGAAAGAATTAGAATTAATCTTAAACCAATTACAAAAAAAGATTTCTGTATTTCGTTTGGCAAAATTTGGAAAGAAATAAAATCAAAACAAATAAAACTGTTTGGCGGAACAAGTTTTTTTGAAGCAATTATGATTCTTGCTCTTTGGCACTTTAAAAATAAAAAAACAAATATACAAATAATAGAAGCAGGAATCGGCGGAGAAAATGATTCAACAAATTACATAAATTCAATGTTAACTATAATAACAAATATAAGCCTTGATCATCAAAAAATACTAGGAGGAACTATTGAAGAAATATCAAAAAACAAATCAGGGGCGATTAAAGAAAACACCCCGGTAGCATTAGCCCCTCAAACAAAAACTGCGCTTAATATAATTCAAAACAAAGCAAAACAAACAAATTCTTCTTTAAATTATGTTCCTCATTTAATTAAAATTACTTCACGAAAAACAACATCAAGTTATCAATCTTTTACTGCAAGAACAAAAACTAATAAATACAAAATAAAAACCTCTCTTTTGGGAAAGCATCAAATCGAAAACATTTCTTTATCAATATTAGCTGCAGAAATACTTAATAATAAAAATTACACAATTTCTAAAAAAAATATTGAGAATGGAATAGCAAAAGCAACCTGGGATGGAAGACTACAAATAATAAAAAAACATAAAAACAAATATTTTATAGATGGAGCACACAATCTGCATTCCACAAATCAATTAATACAATCATTAAAAGAAATACAAAAAAATAATTTTATTTTAATTTACGGGGCGTCGTCGGGGCACTTATACAAAGAAAGTATTAAAGCATTGGCGGCAATATCTAGCAAAATATTTTTTGTCAAATCCCGCCATCCCAAAGCCATCCCAACATCAAATTTCACAAATAATATCGAGACTACAAAAACTTCTTTTTATCAATATCCTGATGTCAAATCTGCATTAAAACAGCTAGATAATCAAAATGAGAACATTCTTATCACAGGATCTTTAGCTGTTGTTGGAGAAGCCTTAGAATATTTAAACAATATAACCCCAGAATTATATCCTTATCTATAACTAAACAATATAATTAAAAACTATGAGTAAAACTTCAAAAATAAAAGCATATGTTACTGGAATAGGGGTAATTTCTCCATTAGGAGAAAATATTAAAACATATTGGACTAATCTTGTTGCAGGAAAATCTGGAATAGGGAAAATGACACTTTGTGATCCAACCGAATTCCCATCTAAAATTGCGGGCGAAGTAAAAACTTTTCAACCTGAAAACTATATTGACAAAAAAGAGTCAAAAAGAATGGCAAGATTTTCACAAATGGCTGTTGCTGCTGCTGCTCTTGCTATTGAAAACTCAAACCTATCATTGTCTGCAACAGAAAAAACTTCAACTGCTGTAATAATCGGAAATGGAAATGGTGGTTTTCCGGAACTTGAATACAATTCACGCTTACAGGTAACAAAAGGGGAAACAAAAATAAGCCCATATTTTATTCCCATGATTCTGCCAAATATGGCTGCAGCAAATATTTCAAGAACATTTGGGTTTCAAGGATTTAGTTCAACTGTTGTAACAGCTTGCGCTGCCAGCACTCAATCAATAGGTGACGCAGCACAACTTATTAATAACGGCTTATGCGATATAGTTTTAGCCGGGGGTTGCGAGGCAGGGATAAGCAGGCTTGGCTTGGGAGGGTTTAGTGCCCTTAGAGCTTTGAGTACAAACAACAATAACCCAGAAAAAGCTAGTCGTCCCTTCGACTCTCTAAGAGACGGGTTTGTTCCTTCAGAGGGTGCAGGGATACTTATCTTAGAATCAGAAAAGCACGCACTAAAAAGAAATGCCAATGTGCTTTGTGAAATTGCAGGAATGGGAGTATCTTCTGATGCCTATCATCCAGTTCAACCAGACCCCGCAGGTGAAGGAGCAACCTTAGCTATGAAAAGAGCTATGAAAAGCGCCAACATTAATATTGAAGACATTGATTATATAAATGCCCATGGAACATCAACCCCATTAAACGATGTTTGTGAAACAAATGCAATTAAAAAAACATTTAAAGAAAGGGCATATAAAATTCCTATTAGTTCAACTAAATCTATGATCGGTCATGCTTTAGGCGGGGCTGGCGCATTGGAGGCTATTGCTACAATCTTGTCAATAATTAACCAAAAAGCACATCCCACTATTAACCTTGAAAACCCCGATCCTGAATGTGACTTAAATTATATTCCCCAAAAAGCAAAAAATTTAAAAATTAGTAATGCAATGTCAAACAATTTCGGTTTTGGCGGCCAAAACGCTAGTATTATTATTAAAAAAGCAAATTAAACCCAGGGGATTAATTTACGATTGTAAACTTTTAATAATGAACTGAATTTATATCCGGATTTTTCTATTTGCTGCCTCCCCCCTTCATCCCTGTCCACTACACAAATTATTCCAACAACAGAACATCCATATTTTTCTGCAGCTTTCGCAGCCATCAAAACGCTTTTTCCGGTTGTGCAAGTATCATCAACAATTAATACTTTGTCGTTTGCTTGAATTAAGCCTTCAATTTGCTTTCCCGTCCCATGTTCTTTGGCCGTCTTTCTAACTATAGCTCCTTGTAATTGAATGGAATTTTCTTGAGCTTTCATTAAAACTCCCCCAATTATTGGATCAGCACCCAAAGTAGGCCCGGCCAAGATGTTTGCTTTTTTAGAAATTGTTTCACCTAAAATTTCATTAGAAATTATTTCCAAACTTTCTGGAATTAAACTTATTATTCTTCCGTCAAAATAAACATTGCTCCTGCGGCCTGAAGAAAGTAAAAAATCCCCGGTTTTAAATGCGCCGGATTTTTCAGCAATTTCAACAAGTCTGTTTAGTTTATTTTCCACTACAGATAAATTTTATTTTTTACTATATAAGTATATACATTTTTATTTAAACATTGTTGTTCGATTTCATTTTTCTTGAAAGAATTTCTTATTGTTGTTGACGAAATTCTTTCACTTATGTTTTTCAAAAATTGTATTTTAGCATTCGCATAAATTCCCAAAAGTTTTTCCTTAATTCTTTTCTTTGATATATTGCCTCTCGGAATACATACAATTTTGGAAGATCTTAAAATATTAAGAGGCTTTACCCATTTGTCCATATCCAAGGCTGCGTCCGCCCCAATAATAAAATAAAAATCATTATTACTTTTGTTTTTCAAATATTCTAATGTTTGATATGAATAAGAGGGCGAATCCTTTTCGATTTCAAATTTTAACAAACAAACTTTTTTATAATTACGTAATGCAATTTCAATCATTTCTTGCCTTTGATATTTACTTGCAATAACCCTGTTATCTTTCATCCACGAATTACCAGACACAACCACATAAAGTTTATCCAGGCCTAATTGAATTATGCTTTCTTTAATAATTTTCAAATGTCCTTTGTGCAACGGATCAAAGGTTCCTCCGTACACGCCATATTTCTTTTTAACTCCACTCAAGGGTCACACTTCCAATTTTAACAACATCTCCTTCTTTGATTCCCTGCATCAAGAGCGATTTAGCAATACCTTTTTGATGCAAGGCCTTCATAAACTGAGCCATCACATCCCATTTATCTAAATTTACCTTTTCTGCTATTCTTATAATTTGAGGGTGAGTTATCTCAAACCCGTCTTTCTTTTTAATTACATTTTCTGTTTCTTCCACATCTATTTTTATAATTTCCGGAACAGTATTTGTTGGTTTTGCTTCAGCGTCTTTCAAAAGGGCAGCTTCAATGTTTTTTTTAATTAATGAAATTTCGCTTACATTTACTTGCAAGTCGTTTTCTTCCATGTTGTTATGAGATTTTATTGTGATTATTAATTTTTCTTTTAATATGTTTTTATTTTGATTTTTTATTATTCTGATTGTGTCATCATTTTTCCCCTCACACAAAAAAACAATTACACCGGCCCTTTCTATGTGTTTTAAATACTTGAGTCCTAAATTGTTTTTTTTGCTTTCTAAACCAGGTATCTCAATAACTTTATAATGTTCTTTTACTGTTTCCATGGTGCCGGTTTCTATTCCGGTTGTTGTATACGGATAAATATTAATTTTAGGATTGGCGTTCGTTATTTTTGATAAAAAAGTGGATTTTCCTGAGTTTGGTTTTCCTAAAATCACAACATCAGTCAGCATTAAATAATCCATTTCAGCTTCTAGTTTTTCCCCTTTTTCTCCCTTTTCTGCTAACAATGGATATTGGACCACAGAATTAGCTCTTCCGGAATTTCCTTTTCCTCCTCTTCCCCCTTTTGCTAATAGTTTTTTCTCTTCATCCAAAATTTCGAACAATATTTTTCTTTTTTTATCTTTTTTTGTAAAGATCTTTGTTCCAATTGGAACTTTTATAAATTTATCTTTCCCCTTTTTTCCTTTTTTGTTATTTGAGCTTCCTTCTTGTCCGTTGTGAGCTTTTATGATTTTTATATGATTATAATTAATTAAAGATGTTGTGTTTATATCTCCTTTTACATATATATTCCCCCCGTCGCCCCCGTCGCCCCCATCTGGTCCTCCTCTTGGTACAAATTTTTTACGTATACCACTTATCGCTCCATCTCCCCCGGTTCCTGCTAGTATTAATAATTTAATTTTATCTTTCATTTTCTAAAAATAATAATAATTAAGTGTATATGTTGAAATATATACATAATAACAGGGTTTATATATATATATTTATGTTTAATGTTTGTGGATAACTAATATTTATATTGTTATTATTTTTATTAAAAAAAAACAAAATAAAAATAAACATTAATTATCCACATTTATATATTTATAATAATTAAGCATGTTAAGTTTCGGTTTTAATTCAGATTTAATATTTTCAATCTTTTTGGTGGCGGGGTCCCTTGTTTTAGCTTTGGTCTTAGAGCTTATAGGAGATTTTGTTTTCAAGGCTGGAAAAAATAAAAACGCAACTCTTCATTATAGGGTTGCATACAATTTAAAGGGCCCCTTGGTAATATTTTTTATCATATCAGGGCTTTTGTGGTCAGTTTCTTTGTTAGATTTTGTGGTGGGAGATTTTGTTTTAGAGGGCTCTGACAGGAAATGGTTAAAAGGCGCATTGATGACTACATGGGGTGTTTTGGTTATAGTAATTTTAACTATATCTATTTCGAGAATAACAAGTGTTTTTTTAGATTGGTACTCTCGCAAAGTGTTAAAAAAAACCACCACGGAATTGGATGACAAGCTTATCCCTCCATTAAAAAGAGTTTTGCCAATTATTATTTATGTTTTGGGAGCGCTTCAACTTCTTGGGTATTTTGGTTTTTCTATTAGCCCTATATTGGCAGGGCTTGGAATTGGAGGCATAGCTGTTGCCCTGGCTGTTCAGCCTACCCTTAGTAATTTTTTCGCGGGAACATATGTTTTAACTGAAGGAGCTCTTAAAGAAGGGGATTTTATTGAAATTGAAGGAGGGATAGCCGGGTATGTTTCTTCGGTTGGATGGAGAAGTACAAAAGTAAGAGATAGATTTAATAATTTGGTAATAATTCCAAATTCTAAAATGGCTGAAAGTGTAGTGACAAACTTTTATAGTCCAGAAACTGCTATAAATTTAATAATAACATCTGGCGTTGCTTATGAGGAAAACCTGGAAAAAGTTGAGAACACTGTAAAGGCTACTTTGAAACAATTATTGAATGATTCTGAAAATGTCGCCAATAATACAGAGCCACGATTTGGTTTTTCAGAATTTGGTGATTCAAATATTAATTTTTGGATTTTTATGCAGGCCAAAGATTGGCCGGCATCATTTCAGTTAAAAAGTGAAATTATTAAATCTGTACATAGTAGTTTTGCTAAAAAGGGTATTACTATTAATTATCCTACCAGAAGGATAATTAAAGATTAATGAATTCGCTTAAAAATAATTTATTAATAAATGTTTTTGTTCCTTTTAATTATAGAGATTTTACTTATTTGTGGTTGGGCGGAGTTACTGCGGGAATAACCATGTCAATGAAAATGCTAATCTCTACACAATGGCTTTATGATGAAACAGGGTCTTCGATAATTGTTGGTTTGCTTGGAATAGCTCAGTTAATTCAAATGCCCGTAGTAGTTTATGGGGGTGTAATGGCAGATGTTTCAGACAGAAAAAAATTGATGATATATACTCAATTGGTTTCTTTTTTGTTGTTATTGCTTTTGGCAATTCTCGCGCAAGGTGAAAGATTAATGCCATGGCATGTTTTTACGGTTATTATTATAACCGGAATTACTAGCATGCTTGGGAATTCCAGTCGTCCTGCAATGTTGCCAAGAGTTATTCCTAAAAAACACATTACGGAGGCAATAGGATTGTCTTCTGCATCTTTTCAGGTTTCTTCTATAATTTCCCCTTTAATATTTTGGAAATCATTTGAATATCTTGGACCTGCAGGAGCGTTTTATATTGCCGCCGGGATTGCTTTTGTTAGTGTTTTTTCTCCTCTTATGATTAATGCAAGCGGAGAAGCTAAAGAAAGAAAAAAAGAAAAACCAATTAATTCTATTAAAGAGGGATATAAATTTATTGCTACTCATCCAATACTTCCAGGATTATATTTGTTAGATATTTTTGTCACAATTGTTAGTTTTTATAGGAATTTGTTTCCGATATTTTCTTCACAACTTTATTCAAAAGGAGTTGAGGGTACAGGATTGTTAAATGCGTTTAATTCTATTGGAACAATTTTTGGCGCAAGCATAGTTATGTATACTTCTAAGTTAAAAAACAAAGGGCAGATAGTACTTGTTGCAACATTTGCATATTCTTTATTTTTAATGTTTTTTGGTTTGAATCAAAATTTATATATTGGTTTAGGCTTGGTTGCTTTATTGGGCCTTACTGATGGGATTTCCATGGTAATGAGGCAAGCAATAGTACAGCTAACAACGCCAGACAAATTATTGGGCAGGGCAAGCAGTGCTCATAGTTTTACAGCTATGGGCGCAAATCATATAGGGCATTTTGAAGTTGGGTTACTATCTGCTTTGGTAGGGGCAGGGACAACCATGTTATTGGGTGGAATAATAGCCTGTATTGTCACGTTGTTATTTTGGGTATTTTATAGTTCAATAAGAAATTATAAATATAATCCAGAGTTATAGTTCTAGCATATTTGCCAATTTGTTTCTATGAAAATTGGCATCCCCGTAAGCAATTTCTGCAGCTTTTGCTCTTCTGGAATAAAGCTGTATCCAATGTTCTTTTGTGAATCCAATTCCACCGTGGACTTGGTGAGCAATTGAACACACCTTTGTGTGTGAATCGCTTGTCCATGATTTTGCCATTGACACTTCCCTGCTTGCGTTTTGGTTGTTTGAAAGTTTCCAGGCTGCTTCGTATATCACAAATCTTGTTCCTTCAACCAAGGTAGCCATTTCTGAGCAATGTCTTTGTATTTCGCCAAAGGTACCAATTGGACGTCCAAATTGTGTTCGAGTTTTTGCGTATTCAACTGTACCCTCTAATACTTTTTCTCCCGCCCCTAACATTTCGCAAGATTTTCCAACCGCCGCCATATCAAATATTGTTTCTATTGTTTTCCATGCATTGTTTTCAGTTCCAATTAAATTTGATGAAGGTATTTGAACATTATCAAGATCAATAACAAACTGTTTGTCAGATGAAATTGTTGACAGTGGAGAAATTGTAACACCTTCAGCTGAAGAAGGTATTATAAACAAAGAAATATCTTCTTTGCTATTTCCTGTTCTTGCTGTAACAAGTATTAAATCTGCTATGTTTGCGTTTGGAACAAACATTTTAGTCCCATTCAAATTGTAAACATTGTTATTTAAAGTAGCATTTGTTTGAACTGACAAAGGAGATATTAAGTCATCCTCTTCATAAAAAGCTAAAGTGGCAATTGTTTCACCTGAAATTACCTTGGGGAGAATTTCTTCTTTTTGTTTTTCATTGCCGCTTACAAGTATTGGCATCCCTCCAAGAAGAACAGCTTCAAAAAGAGGTTCGGGCAACAATACCCTTCCAGCTTCTTCTAGTAGTATACAAAATTCTAGAAAAGATAGCCCAAAACCACCGTATTTTTCAGGAAAAGGAACGCCAAGCCATCCCTGGTTAACTATTTTTTCCCAAAGTTGTTTGTTATAACCTTCGTTATCAGTTTCCATTTCCCGCACATGTGTCTCTGGGCATTCGCTTGCAAAGAAATCTTTTGCTGTATTTCTTAACATTTGTTGTGTTTCGTTTAAACTTAAATCCATAATTTACTCCTATGGTTTAGGCAAGCCTAATCCTCTTGTTGCTATAATTCCTCTTTGAATTTCTGATGTTCCTGCTGCTATTGTTGCTGAAACAGTTGAGAGATATTCTTGTTCAATTTTACCTTTTAGTTTATTGTGTTTTGATTTTGGTCCAAGTTGGCTATACAGACCAAGTATTTTCATACCTAAATCAGCCACCTTTTGTTCAAGTACGGTGCCAAACAATTTTGACATTGAAGATTCTTTGTTCGGGACTTCTCCTTTGCTTTGCATGTCTGCAATTTTATATGACATTCCTCTAGAAACATTAATTTCTGTATATAGTTCAGTAATTTCTTTTTTAATGTTAGGGTCTTCTGATATTATTTTCCCCCCACGTTTATTTGTTTTGGCGAATTCAATAAGTTCTTCTAATAAACTTAAACAGCGTGAAGAATACTCAACACCAGATCTTTCAAAATCTAACAAAGTAGCGCCTACATACCACCCTCTGTCGAGTTCTCCGAC
>CAZMBU010000002.1:0-21451 GCA_964564565.1 uncultured Dehalococcoidia bacterium
ACAATATTCACATCCATTAGTCATTGATACAGCAATATATATCATTTCTTTAAAAATATTACTTAGTTCTCCTTCTTGCATAACTTGTTGCAATGAATTCCATGTTCTTTCAAGAGTATTGTAATCATTTGCTATTGTTTTCCAAAAATTTGGAACATAATTTATTCCTCTAGTTTTTTTAATTTCGTCATAAATTGCTTTTACTTTACTATCAGCATTTTCTTCTGAAATAGAATTTAAAATTGACATTAAATACACTCCTATTAAAATAATGTATGATTAACGTTTAATAAATATATTCTAATAAATAAAACTCATCATATGAATATAGATTATGACAATTCATCTATTTCAAAATTAATTGATTATTTCAAACAGGAAGAAATATCTATTTCAGAAGTTGTTAACAAAAACAAAACAGATATAGAAAAATTAATCAATCAATGCACGGAAAGAATAATAAATCAAAATAATATTTTCCTTTTAGGTGCAGGTACCAGCGGAAGATTAGCTGTAATAGAAGCAGCTGAATTATACCCAACTTATAGTGACTCTACATTCAAAGGGATAATAGCAGGAGACTCAGAAGCTATGAAACATTCAGTTGAGGGTTCTGAAGATTCTGTAACTGAATCAATAAATACATTAAAAAAAGAAAATATAAATTGTAATGATTTAGTAATTGGAATAAGTTCAAGCGGGACAACTCCTTACACAGTGTCAGCATTAAATTATTGTAAATCAAACAATATACAAACTGCCATTATTTCAAACAAAACAAATCATACATACGATATTAATATAAATTTAGGAGTTGATAATGAAAAGATTCTTGATTCTACCAGGATGTTATCTGGAACACTCACAAAACAGCTTTTAAATATAATTACTTCTATATCCATGATCAAATCAGGAAAAACTTATAAAAATCTTATGATTTCAGTTAAACCTTTAAATAATAAATTAATTAACAGATCAATAAAAATTATTTCTGAAATTACTAATTTAAATACAAAACAATCAGAAAAATTATTTTATAAATCAGGTAAAAACATAAAGGTTGCCGTTGTTTCATATCTCCAAAATATATCATTCATCGAAGCTGAAAAACTGCTCGATCAAAACAAAGGGTTTTTAAATAGGATTATCTAAATCATGGAAAGCATAAATGTAATAGGATTAATGACCGGAACTTCATGCGACGGAATGGATTTATCTTTAGTAAATTGTAAAAAAAACAATAATTCTATAGATGGGAAAATTATAAAAAATCATTATGTGAAATATCCTGTTTCACTCACTAAAAAATTATTAAAATTATATATTTCAAATCCTCCAGAATTGGCCAAAACACATATGGAGCTTGGACAATTCTGGTCAGAAAAAATCAGTAAATGGGTAAAAGAAAATAATCTTCAATATGATTTAATAGGAATTCATGGGCAAACAGTTTTTCATGATGGAGGACAATCCACATTACAAATCGGAGAACCTCTTTATATATCAAAAAGTCTTAAAGTTCCTGTGATTTACAATTTTCGAACAAAAGATATTATGAATAAGGGACAAGGTGCGCCTTTAATGCCAGTTGTAGATAGATGGTTATTTAAAAACGAATCAAAAGATATTATCACACTTAATATAGGCGGCATATCTAACATAACTATTATAGATAAAAATAAAAATATTCTTGGATTTGACACAGGCCCAGGGATGTCATTATTAGATATATATTGCCTTAAATATCTTAACTTACCTTATGATAATAATGGCTCCATTTCATTAAAAGGTAAAATCAATAAAAATATTATTCAAGAATGGATTCAGGAACATGATTTCATATTATCTAAACCTCCCAAAAGTACCGGAAAAGAATTATATGGAGAAAAATGGTTAAACGATCATTTCAAATCCCCTGAAAAAATTGATCACAAAAATAATCTTGCAAATCTGTCATACTTTACTGCAAAATCAATTGCATTAAATATTCAAAAATTCCATAAAGAAAAACATAAAAAACAAACCCCCATTTACATTTCTGGCGGGGGAATAAAAAACAACTCTATAATAGTGAATTTAAATAAATTATTACTTAATTATGATGTCTTATCAATTAGTGATATGGGCATTGATCCTTTATTCAAAGAATCGTTTGCTTTTGCTTTATTAGCTGCTTCGAATTATTTCAATTTAAAAATAGATACTAAAGATATCACCGGAGCTAACAAGCCATATATTACTGGAGAAATTTCAAAATGGAGATAAATTGAGAATATCCAAATTTCTTGCCTCAAAAAATATAGGTTCCAGAAAAAACATAGAAAAATTTATTTCAGAAAGAAGAATTTCATTAAACGGAATTACTGTAACAACTCCAATAACATTTGTAGAAGAAACAGATCAAATATATTTAGATAATAAATTGATAAATACAAAACCTAAATTTGAAATTTTAAAATACTATAAACCAATTGGATTTATTACATCTCATAAAAAACAAGATAAAAGGCCAATAATATTTGAAAATTTACCTAATAAATACAAAAATTATAAAACAGCAGGGCGCTTAGATTACAATTCTGAAGGTTTATTAATACTTTCTTCAGATGGTGAAATTACAAGAGAATTAGAATTGCCCAAAAACAATTTCGAAAGAAAATATGAAGTCTTAATTACCGGGAATTTCAAGAAAGATAATTTGCAATTGATAAGTTCTGGTATAAAAATTAAGAATATATTATACAAACCATTTAAATATTCTATAAAATCAAACAACAAAAACTCTGTAATATTAGAATTAATACTTATAGAAGGCAAAAACAGAGAAATAAGAAAGTTAATGGAACATATAAAATTAAAAGTTAAAAAACTAAAGAGAATAGAATATGGTCCTTTTAAATTAAATGACTTAAAGCCAGGTGAAATTCATTCTGCAACAAAATCTGAAATAAATAAATATTTAAATAATAATAAAATATGATAAATTTATATGATAAAAAGGAATTACAAACAGGAATAAATTATCTTGCCGTAAAGAATCCTGTCATTTCAAAATTAAAAAATAAGTACGGCGAGCCCAATTTTGACAGAGGAACAACAGGAGTTTTTCATTCTCTAATAAGATCTATAATTTCACAGCAAATAAGCACAAAAGCAGCTAGCAGTGTACATACAAAATTTAAAGCTTTATTCCCTGGAAATAATTTTAATTCCGACGATATCCTTTTAACAAAAGATTCAAAATTAAAATCCGCAGGATTATCACATCAGAAAACACAATACATAAAAGCAACAGCAGAATATTTTAAATCTACACATTATACAAATAAAGATTTTGAACAAATGTCAGATAAAGAAGTCGAAAAAGAACTTATACAAATTAAAGGAATAGGTCCCTGGACCATTGATATGATTCTTATATTTACCCTTGGTAGAGCTGATATATTTCCTATAGGTGATTTGGGTGTTAGGAATGGATTTAAAATATTATTTAAAAAAAATGCCACTGAAAAACAAATGTTAACAAAATCAAATCAATGGAAACCGTACAGAACCATTATGTCATGGTATTTATGGAGAGTTGTTGATGGTTCATGGGAAACTATCGATTAATTTTTTTTATAGTTTAATTACCTCTACTGAAGAGGAGGGGTTGACAAAACCTTTCGTATTATAGTATAATATCTTCACGTCAGCTTAAATCAGCTGGCTTTTTTTTTGGAATTTTTATTTCCTCATACTTTCCATAAGTACATTAATATGTTCCTGATTTGGAGAAGTATTCCATTTATTCTTAATTACACCTTTATCATTAATTAAATATGTTGAAGGAATAGTAGTGTTTCTAAACAATATAGAAAAATCCCTACCAATTTTAGTTTCAGTACTTAAAGAATAAATTAATACTCTTTCTTGATTCAAATAAGATTCTAACTTTCTCACGGAAGGTTTTGATTTTACACATTCAGCTCACCAGTCAGCGTATAGATATATTAAAGTATAAGGTGAATTTCGTATTATTTTTTCTTTATCTAAAGTTCCATATTTTTCTGTTAAATTTAATTCAAGATTTAAGATTCTCTTAGAAGCTTTATTAGAAGCCGATTGTAATTTCAACTTTTTTTGGCTTTCTGAATACTCTGACAAATTTAAAAGAGTATGCATCTGGGAATTTGGATTTGGGTTCTTTTCTAAAATTTCAATTTTAGTATTCTCATCTGAAATGATATTAGTACAAGATATAAAAAGTAATGAAAATATAGTGATATAAAAATAAAATTTCAAAAATTCGCCTGAGGTAAAAATAAAATTAATATCAGTTATTATAAACTTAAAGGCTGGCAGTTATAACTACCAGCCTCTATCAAAGGAGGATTTTATTGAAATACAAAAAACCATCTTAAACTTAACAAATAATTGTTGAGAAATTATTAAGAAGTGTAATCATAGTAATCATTCCCCATTCGTTTATTCTGCAATTGTATATATTCACTAATAGAATAATTCGGTTTATGATTATTTATTACTTCATTAATTTTCATGTCATCTGGCCAAAGCAAATCTATTATTGTTGTAGCCATTGCTTTAGCTGGATTAATTACGGATTTTTCATAATCTTTTATAAAATAATTGTTTCCATGTCCCGTACCTTCAGCACCACCACTACGGGGATGAATAATCGGTAATATTTGACTCAAATCGCCCATATCTGTGGAACCTCCTGATTGATCTTCAGGATGAACAATCACATTCTTTTTCCCCACAATGTTTTGAGCATTGTTTAAATAAAGATTGTTCATTTGTTTATTTTGTAACATTGGTAAATTTCCTGCTATAGATCTTATTCTTACTTTTGCCCCCATTGCCATAGCTCCAGCTTTAATAGATCTATCAATTTTTGTATTTATTTTATTTACAACATCAATTGTTCTTCCACGTATTCTCCATTCTAACTTGGCAATCGAAGGAATAGAATTTACAGAAGTTCCGCCTGCAGTCAAAATTCCATGGACACGGACCTTATCTTTATCTTCAAATGATTCGCGTTGTGAATCCATTGCCATCATAGCAATGTTTGCAGCTTTTAAAGCGTTAATACCATCTTGCGGAGCGCCCGCTGCATGTGAAGCTAATCCGAAAAATTCAACATATTTCACAAGATGACCTAAAGAAGTTCCGCCTACTGCCAAATCACCGTCCGATTCTTTGCTAGTGGCATGGCTTAACATAGCAGCATCAATATCATCAAAAGAACCCAATCTTATAAGTTCTTGTTTGCCTGAAATAAACCCTAATTTTCCTTCATCAATTAGATTTATCCTAAATTCATTTTCGATTGTTTCTTCTGCAGGAACTGCAAATAAAACAATATTCCCATTTAAAAATTCGTTAGCCTTACTATTAATTAACCCAAGGCCAACTCCAAACATTGATCCTAATTGGCAATTATGCCCACAGGCATGTACAGCATCAGTTTCTTTATCAGCTAAAGGATGATCTTTCACTATCAATCCATCCAATTCTCCTATTACAGCAATAGTTGGACCAGAAGATTTTCCAGATATAGGAGTCGATTTTACGCCAGTTATAGCATGTCCATCTGTAAAATTTAAATTCAAATCTGAAAATATTTTTTTAACTTTTTCTGCAGTTTGAACCTCTCTGTACCCAGTTTCTGCATTCTCTGCTATATCTTTAGCAAAACTAATTATTTTATCTTTAGACTTTTCGATTTCTTCAATAACTTTATTTTTTAATTCTGATTTGCTAATAGTCATAATATCTCCTAATATATCTATAATTATTTTATAAATTTACCAAATTAATATATAATTTCATAGATAATATAATAAATAGAAAACCAATATGCTAAAAAGTCTTTTTAATATTTTCAACATAATTGTATTTGTTCGAATACCTAAATTTGATATCAAAAGTATTATCAAAGATATCTTAATTGGAACACCAATAGTTATATTAGGTATTATCTATGCAATATCTATTGCATCCTAATATTTCAAGCCTCAGTAGATTTTACTCTGAGAATAAATATTGATCCGATAACCAATAAAATAAATACTGTAATTTTTATCATTAAAAGGTTACCAGGGATCCATAAAAATATTGACAGCAATCCAAATCCCCACATAAGAAAAAGAGACAATATTTTTGCTTGTAAAGGCATACCTTTGCCAGAATAATAATTTTTAAGATATATCCCCAAAATTTTATTATTAAGAAGCCAATTATATAATTTTTCCGAACTTCTAATATAAAAATATGATGCGACAATTAAAAAAATAGTTGTTGGCCATCCTGGAACAAAAATCCCTATAACTCCCATGCCAACTGAAATGCTTCCAAGTAGAACCCATAATAATCTTATAGATTTATTTTCGCTAATTTTGGGCATTTAAAATACAATGATAAATAAACACAAAAAAACCCTATCTGATTTTCAAATCATTGTCAAAATATTTTTTACTTAGTAATTAACTATAAATTAATTTTGAGATATCTCGTGTAATATTTCATCTGCATGCCCATTGGGGTCTACAGGGTTCCATATTTTTATAATAACTCCTGCTTCATCTATTAAAAATGTTATGCGGGCAATACCTTTAACAGTGTGTCCATGAACAACTTTATCTACCAAAACATCGTAATCTTCACACATGTTTTTATTAACATCGGCTAATAAAGGAAAAGGTAAATTGAATTTATCTGTAAAATTTTTATGTGATTCAATGCTATCTGCACTTACACCCAAAACAGTAATATTATTTTCTTTAAATATTGAATAATTATCTCTTATCTCACAAGCTTCTATTGTACAACCTGGAGTATCATCTTTAGGATAAAAATATATCACTATTTTTTTTCCTAACAATTCATTTAAAGTAACTTTATTACCCTCTGTATCTTGAAGATTAAAATCAGGGGCTTTATCTCCTTCATTCAAAATCATATAAATTTCCTTTTAAATAATTCAGTGTCTAATATCCTAACTATAGATTATTTTAATTTATATTTTATAAAAAAAATCATAATAACTATGATACTTACAAAGATAATTATAAAATAAATATTCAAATTAGTAATCTTGTTATTAGATTCAGAAAGAATAGTATTGTTTTCAGATTTAACAATTCAAATTGATTCGGGAATAATTGTCTCGTTTTTGGATTCAATTATCTCATTTGATTTATGGAAATTTTTTACATCAGATCTTGTACCAGCAAAATTTATCAAATCAGTAATACCAAAATCTTCTATTATTCCAGTTGCAAACCACATTTTTGTTTTTATGTCACTGGATGATTTGATTTTAATAAAATAATCTCCCTGTTCTTCAATAATATATCTCTTTTTTAAATATACCCATGAATATGTATCTGTAAAAGGTTCGTGGAATTCACTGATCTTAGTTTTAGAGTCAGGTTTAAATGAATATATTTCAGAAAATTCATTTTGATCAATTTTGTAAAGATATAATTCGGGAAATATATTTTTTAATTTTGACAATTGCGGTGCTCCTAAATCTAAAATAAGATTATGTCCTTTCTGAAGATTCATTCTAATCCAAAATTCATTAGTTTTTTTATCTAAAATAAAATAAAAAACCTGAGAAATATTAGGATTAGAAATCAAAATTGAATCTTCGAAAGTTGGAGCAGGATCTGGAAAAAAAGGTTTATGAGCTTCGATGTATCCATCTCTTGAATAAAATACAAAAAAGTATAATAAACAAAAGGGTTATATTAATGATTTTTAATAATCTAATTGTCATGATAAATAACTTGTTTTATTGATTTCTTATTCAATTTGTGAAAAAATTAATTTAATTATATATTAGGTGAATTAAATAATTAATTTAATTACAAATTTTTCAAGTTCAAAAATTGGAAAATGGGTTATTTTAACGTCTTGGATTGTTTTTGCAGGATTAATTATCCCTTTTGCACCCCAATTAAATCAAAGCACTAATCAAACAGATTTTTTGCCTGAAAGCGCTGAATCAACCAAAGCGGCCCAACTAGTCGAAGAGAGATTCAGCACTGATTCAACAGATATCCCTAGCATCATTGTAGCTCAAACAAAGAACAAACAAAAATTTACTAACAATGAAAGAGAATCTTTAAAAAGTCTTGAAGAAAAAATAAAAGCATCAGAAGATATTCCTATCAAAAACATTGTTTCAATATTCAGTTTACCCGAAGCAAAAACAGAGTTTGAATCACCTTCTCAAAATACAATGACAATGATCGTTAATCTTTCGTTAGGTTCATTTGGTGATTTTGAAACTATTCCAGATGAAGTAAATAAATTAAGAGATATAGTTTCAAAAGAAACAAAATTAAACGAAAATTTGACTGTGCTGGTTGGTGGTCCAGGAGGCTTGTTCGCTGATTTAATCAAAGTTTTTCAATCAATTGACGGATTATTATTAATTGTTACGGTTATTTTAGTATTAGTATTACTCTTAATTATTTACAAATCTCCTATTACAGCGCTTATTCCACTAATAGTTGTTGGTATAGTATTCCAGGTTTCACAGGGAATAATTGCTTGGATAGATCAAGGAACTGGTGATTTTCTGAAAGTAAACGGACAATCAACAGGAATTATGACAGTAGTTTTATTTGGATCAGGAACAGATTATTGCTTATTTATATCTTCAAGATTCAAGGAAGAATTAGCAAAAACAAAAGACAAACATGAAGCTATGAAAAAAACTATGAAAGGCGTTGGGGGTGCAGTAACATCAGCAGGTTTCACTATAATTGTTGCATCATCAATTTTATTATTGTGCATTCTAAAATCTTATCAATCTCTAGGTCCTGTTATAGGAATAGCAGTATTTTTAATGTTAATTGCTGCTTTGACATTAGTCCCGTCACTAATGTGTATAATGGGTAAATTTTCATTTTTCCCCGTAGATTACAGCAAGAAATCTAAACTAATAACTTCAATTTTATTTCCTTTATATGCTATTATTGCAGTCTTCCAAGTACTTTATCATTATATCTACGCCAAACATAAAAAAAATCTAAACAAAAGTAACGAAGGCCCATATGCTATCATTGCAAAATGGGTGATTAATAAACCAATCACCACATTAATCATCACTTGTAGCATATTATTAATGATGTTTACCGGGTTAATAAATGCAAAACCAACATATGATCAATTAGCGAGTTTACCTAATAACGCAGATTCTGTAAAAAGTTTTGAATTATTAAGAGAGGGGTTTAACCCAGGTGAATTAGCACCTGTTGAAATTTATGTAGACTTTAAATCTCCAAATTCAGCATTCAATAAAGAGAATCTTAATAAAATAGATTCATTAACTTCTATACTTTCATCAGCACCAGGTGTAACCAGGATTACAAGCTCTACAAGACCTTTCGGAATGGATTCACTTTTAGGAGGAGCAGATAAAATCATAGAATATTTATCTTCAAATGACCCAGCCTCATTTGGCATAAAATCAAGAGTTAACACATATGCTTCACCAGATCATTCTGTATCGAAAATTGAACTTATATTAAATGAAAATCCATACGATGAAAAAGGTATGGATCTTATTCCGGGGATTAGAAATCATATTAAAACTCAAGGCGGAAAATCAAATATTGATTTAGCATCAATATACGTAGGTGGAGAAACAGCTGTTCAATATGATACAAGAGAGGCAGTAAATCGAGATCAGTTAATAGTTCTTCCATTAATCCTTCTTGCTATTGGATTAATATTATTAATTTTATTAAGATCTCTTATAGCACCAATATATCTTTGTGCAACAATAATATTCACCTACTTTGCTACAATTGGGATATCATTATTAGTATTCAGATTCATTTTCGATCAACCATTTTATACCAGTGGATTACCATTCTTTTTATTTGTATTTTTGAATGCATTAGGAGTTGATTACAATATTTATCTGATGAGTAGAATTAGAGAAGAATCAAAGAAAAGAAATATTACTGAAGCTACACAAATTGCCGTAGCTAAAACAGGTGGAGTAATTACGTCAGCAGGTATAATCTTGGCAGGAACATTCTCAGCCTTAATGGTACTTCCATTAACAGATTTATTTCAGCTTGGATTTGCTGTCGCCATTGGTGTAATAATAGATACATTTATAACAAGAACTCTTATTGTTCCTGCTATAGTCAAATTATTAGGCCAATACAATTGGTGGCCAAATAAAATCATACCTTCAAATAAGTAATTACTTAACAAATACCCCTCGAATAGAAATTACCATTAATCCGATAATAATAATAATTCCTGATATTATTTGATATATTTCTAAAACTTCGCTAAGAATTATGTTTCCAAAAATCGAACCAGTAACAGGAATTAGCAAACCATAAGGAGTTATTTGAACAGATTTATATTTATTTAACAAATACTGCCACATAGTAAATCCTATTACAGTAGACAAATAAGCTGTATAAAATATTGACAAGAAAATTTTAATTTCTAGATTAGAAAAGTCGATTTTTAATACTGAATCATATTCTAATATAAATGAAATAATGAACAATAATATTGCAGCAATTGGGGAAATCCATATTAAAAAAGAAACCATATTAACGTTACCAAGATTTTTTAATTGAATGTTAGCAATACCCCATGAAATAGCAGCAGCAAGAATAATTAATACTGCTTCAATTTTAAAATCACCATCATTATTAATTAACAAAATAATTACCCCTAACATTCCTATAAGTAAACCAAAGGTTTCATTTAATCTTAGTTTTTCTTTCATTAAGATCGAAGACATAATAACAGTAAAAAATGATTGGGTTTGTAATATCACAGCACTTAATCCTGCGGACAATCCAGTACTCATACCATAATACAAAAGACTATATTGCAGTACTCCCAAAGTAATGGGCAAAGTAAAAAATTGTCTCTTACTTACTTTTGGTTTTTCTACAAAAAATATCCATGGAATTGAAATTAGGAAAAACCTCAGTCCTGCCAAAAAAATTGGTGGCAATGATAATACCGCAATTTTAAGAGCAACAAAATTTAATCCCCATAAAACAACAATGGATAATGCCATTAAGACATGCTTTATATTCACAATAAACCTTTACATCAATGAGTGATAATTTTATAAGGTTTAGATTTATTTAAACCTGGGACAGTTTTTATTCGTACAAACTTTCTATTCTTGGATCTTTTATAAGAATCCTCAGAACTTTGACGATTCTTGCAAGTATAAGAACAAAATAATTTTCTTTTATTTTCTGTTGAAAAAAGATTTTTACATCTTTCGCATAATTTGTAAATATATCCTTTCATCATAGATTTACTTATTAAATTCCAATAAAAATTAAGTAAGTTAGTATTTTTATTTGATAACTTAAGATGATTGGAATTCATATTAAATTCAAATTTGCTAGAGGGTAAAGAATATTCAGTATTATTCAAAACATCCTGTATGTAAAAGGATAAAGTTTTATGCAATAAATTCTTATCTTTAAAATTAGAAATACTATCAATAAAAAAGGCCTGTTTGAATTTTCCTTTTGGAATAACAGATAGTAAATCATTTGATGTTGAAAGATTTATTAATATTTTTTGAACTAATTCAAAAGATCGATCAGATTGTCTTTGCAAATAATCATAAAATATCAAAATAGACCAAATAATTTTTAATTCATTAAATAAAAACAAAAAACTTACATCTGATTTAATTAAAACACCATTTAATCTCATAAATTCACAAATTGATTGGATAAAAGTTTCTTTTTTAAATTCGTCCATTTTTTCAAAAAAAGACAAATTATAGATATTTAAAAAATCAATTAAAGTATCTTCATTAAAATTGCCATGATATTTAATTTGTTTATTTACATATATTATTGATTCCAAAGAATTAAAATTATTGTAATCTACAGTAAAATATTCTGACCCATCAAGCTGGTATTTATCTAGCGAATAAAAATTTAAATTTTTATTTATTTTAAGCAAAACTATATTATTTATATCTAATAAATTGTATTCAAAGACAATAGGCGGATAAATACAATAAGATTTTAGGTTTTAGTTTTAATTTTTATTTAAAGAAAAGTATGTGCAAATCACTCTTTTTCTTTAAATTTTTCTTTCAAATCTGAAAGTTTTATCAAAGCTTCTATAGGAGTTATATTATCCATATCTATGGCTTGGAATATTTCTTTAATTTCATCATAATTATTTTCATGCAAATTAAGAGGAAGTTGAGTTGATACATTAATATATTTTGATTCTGACGATTCGGATTTTTCTTCCAAAGCAGATAATAGCAATTTAGATTTATTAATTACTTCAACAGGCATTCCAGCCAAAGAGGCTACATATATACCATAACTTCTAGCAGATATTCCTTTTGAAATATGATGTAAAAACACAACACTTTCTTGATCTTCTAAAACTTTTACATGATAATTTTTCAATCTTTTAAGTCGAGATTCTAAAGCTGTCATTTCAAAAAAGTGCGTAGCAAATAAAGTTCGTGCACCAATTGAAGATTCTTCATGTATATATTCAGCAACCGACATAGCTATTGCCAATCCATCATATGTACTTGTGCCTCTGCCAATTTCATCCAAAATTATTAATGATTTATTTGTTGCTTCATTTAATATAGTCGCAGTTTCAGTCATTTCTGTCATAAATGTTGATCTTCCAGCAGAAAGATCATCTTCCAATCCTACTCTTGTAAATATTCTATCAACTAAACCAATTTCAGCGCTTTCAGCAGGTACATAAGATCCTATTTGAGCTAACAGAACTATAATTCCAACCTGTCTAATAAAAGTAGATTTGCCGGACATATTTGGACCAGTTAATAATATAATTTGATGATCAATGTTATTTAAATAAATATCATTGGGTACAAATTTTCCTGATTCAATTAATTCTTCAACCATAGGATGTCTTGATTTTTGGATTTTCAAATTAAAAGATTCATTTATTTCTGGTTTTACATACCCATTCTTCCTCGCAACTAAAGACAATGAAGAATACAAGTCTAATTTAGAAATAACATTTGCTGTCAGATAAATTTGATTTGACTTAGAAATAATATTCTTGCAAATATCCTGAAATATTTCTCTTTCCAATTCTTCTATTCTTTCAACAGATAAAATAATTTCAGTTTCCAGATTTTTCAACTCTTCAGTAAAAAATCTCTCAGCATTAACCAAGGTTTGTTTTCTAATATAATAATCAGGAACTTGTGCTAATTGAGACTTGGTGATTTCAATGTAATATCCAAAAATTTTATTGTATCTAATTCTTAAATTTTTTATTTTTTTTTTTTTTCTTTCATTTAACTCTAACTGTGCCAAAATATTTTTTGATGTAGATAAAGATTTTCTATATTTATCCAAATCTTCAGACAAACCTTTTTTTATTAATAACCCATCACCTAATTTTCCATCAAATTGTTCTTCAAAAGAGTTGTCTATAATATCACAGATATATTTTATTTCTGGAGAATCGATAAATAACTTATTAAATTTATTTGGCAAAAAATTAGATTTTAAATAATCTGAAACTTCCAATGCAGAACTTAAACTTTTAGATAATGTTAAAACCTCTCTTGGACCTGCACTATAATTAACTAATTTACTTAATAATCTTTCTATATCAAAAATTTTCTCAAGTTTACCTGCAAGTTTAGAAGATAAATTTTCATTATCATAAAACCAAGAAATTATATCTTGTCTTTGTTTAATTTTTTTAATATTTATTAATGGTTGCCCCAAATAATTTTTTAATAATCTTGCTCCCATAGAAGTTTTTGTAATATTAAGTGTATTAAATAATGAAAAAGAATTATTTAAGATATTTTTATCTGGAAATAATCCTAAATTTTTCCTTGTTTGAGGATCAAGAAACATATATTCAGATGTTTTGTAATATTCAATATTCTCAAAATTTACGGTATTAAAGAGCATATTGCGATACAAATAATTTGTCAGACCTATAAATGCTTTAGTTTCAACTAAACTAGCATTAAACCATTCATTTTTTTCAATTGCTGAAACATTATTTTCATCCGAATTATCAAACGACCAATTATGAAAATCAGCATTATCTAAAAATTCATTTTTACCGTAATATTCTGAATTAATTTTATGTGATTTTAATGATAATAATTCTGAAGGTCTTATTCTAGCTAACTCAGAATCAAGGGATTGAGTATCAATTCGTGTAATTTTAATTTCACCCGTAGAAACATCAATATAAGATATTCCTGTATTTTTTTTATCTGTAAATACTGACATTAAATAATTATTAGAATTATTATCCAATAGATAATCTTCAAAAATTGTGCCCGGACTTACTACTCTAACAACTTCTCTATCTATAATACCTTTAGAATTAGGTTCTATACCAGTTTGTTCACAAATAGCAATTCTAAATCCTCTTTCAACCAGAGTGGGTAAATGGCTATCCAGTGAATGAAAAGGGATTCCTGCAAGTAAATGTATTTGATCTTTACCAAATTGTTTCTTTGTTAAAGTTATTTGTAACTCGGATGATAAAATTTCCGCATCATTATCAAAAGCTTCGTAAAAATCACCCATTCGATATAATAAAATTGAATCATTATAATTCTCTTTTATACTTAAGTACTGCTTCCAAGCAGGTGTTAAATTTTTAACCATAAGAATTTTCTTACTTCCAAAATCTCTCTTCGAGAACTTTAAAACCTATATTCTGACCTAGTTTGTCTTTTATATCAATTATCATATCTGGATTTCCACAAGCATAAACAATTGTATTTTCTATATTCAATTGCTTTTCATTTATATAATCTCGTACAATATTATTAACTCTCCCTGTCATACCTTCCCAATTTTCATTCCTAATGTCTTTTGGCCTACTGATAGTTGGATGATAGGTAACAAAATTCGGATAATCTTTTGCTATTTGCAGTAATTCTTCTGAATATCCAAATTCATCCATATAACTTGAACCTTGCAGAATATGAAATTTCATATTCTGAAAATTATTACTTAAAAAATATCTTACATAACTGACATATGGAACAATGCCTGTAACCGTGCAAATAAGCAAATAATTATCATAATTAGTATCTTTAATTTGAAAAATGCCTTTTGCCTTTGGCCTCAAAGTCAACTTATCTCCTACTTTCATTTTCCAAATAATTGGAGACAATTCTCCGTGATCTACCAATTCAATAAATAATTCTAACGAATCTTCTTTCGGAGAAGAAGCAATTGAATATGCTCTTTCAATTCCATTTACACCTATAGTGCAATATTGCCCTGGTTTAAATGAATAATTTTCAGGTTTTGAAATCCAAAGCTTAAGCATCAAAGCACTTAAATCTGTTCTTTGAATTATTTCTGATTCTAATAAATTTTTATTTATTTGATTAACCACAATAAAAAATATGAAAATGATAAAAAGAGATAATATTAAACTTTTTCAACATCAACTGGAATAACGTCTAATTCAGGTACTTGATAATATTTCAAATCAGCTTTAGTTAAGTCAAGATTTTTAATCATATTTCCAAACAAAGTAGTAATATTTAAAACATTTTTAATTTGACCATTTGTTTTAACAATGCATTGAAATAATTCTTCTCCGTTTGAAGATAAATACAATTTATCATTTTGTTTAATATTATGTTCAATAGCATCTTCAGGATGAATAGATAATTCATATATTTCTGATTCTGAATTATTGCCATTTAAATTAAAATTTTCTACAAATTGAGACTTATTTAAAACACGTCCTTTAGCTAAATAAAATCCATTTTTTCTAATGTTTTCCGATTTTCTCACAAATGAAAAATTAAATTTATTATTAGCTGTGTTTGCTATGTTATTCCAATATAATACATTTTCATTATTAGGGTTATTTGGGTTATACGGCCATGTAACATTACTTTCTGAATCTAGTAGTTTGTATGAAAATTTATCATAAACAGATACATTTTTTACTATCTCATCAAATATATTTTCTGAATTATTATAGGTAAATATACCTTTATTCATTTTTTTAGCAAGCATTTGAATGATTTTCCAAGGCTGGATTTGCACATTGTTTGGTATCATTCCTGGTCTTACTAATTGTATTCTTCTTTCTATATTTGTTTTTGTACCTTCTGATTCTGAAAAAGAAGTCGACGGGAAAACAAAAGAATTAGATCGATCCCGAATTGCAGATGTTAAAGATTGGTGTGAAATTACTTTAATAGAATCTGAAACTAAATCTATAGCTTCAAATAATTTATTATTATAAGATTCATAAAAATCACCAATTAAATGTAATACTTCTATCTGATTATTCTTAATCAAATCAATTAATTTATCAAAAGATAAATCTCTATTGTCATTTTTATACATAGTATTTTCTGAGTTATATACAGTTGTAACTCCTAAATCAACAGCACCTTGAGCATTGGATCCCCTATAAAGCGGGAATAAACCTCCAAATTCATTACCTATATTTCCTGTTATCAGACTCAAATTAACTAAAGATTCAACTAATGAATCAATATTATTTTCTTCTATAGTCTCATTAGAATATATTGTTGCCATTGGGCCATTTGTTAATATGTTTACAGCTTCATTTATATCTTCAGTGCTTACACCAGTTAAAGTTGATATCTTCTGTAAATCAAATTTCCATACTGATTTCCTGAATTCTGAATAATTATTACAAAATTTATCAATATAATTTTTATTTTCAAGTGACTGATCAATAATAGATCTTATCAACCCGCTGATTAAATCTACTTCAGTTCCAGGATAAGGTTTTAGCCAAAGGTTTGCATATTTAGTTAATTCTGTTTCTCTTTGATCAATTACTACCATTTCAGATAAACCAGAATCTATAGCTTGTTTCACGGGCAAGGTTAATACATTATGGTTTTCAGTAGCATTAGCAGATACCACTAGAAATGATTTGGAATTCTTTAACCCTGCTATTGGATTAGTAGCAGCTGAATAACCTAACATTTCAACCAATTTATATCTTAGAGAACTATCAACATCAGCATTACTTATTACATTGTTAGTACCAATAACTTCATTTGCAAATTTATTAGCAACATATATATCTTCATTCGTAAGATTACTATCAATGATCATTGCATAATTGTTAGGATTGATGTCTTGTAAAATTTGCGTAACTGAATCAACATTTTCTAAAAGAGTTGTTTCAACCAAACTATCTTCTTTTCTAATCATTGGAGATTTAATTCTAGATTTAGAATTAACATAATCAAAACCAAATTTTCCTTTAAAACACGTTTGGCCTCTATTAGCAGGAGATTGAAGATTGCTACCAATTCTAATCAATTTATTCCTAGCATTTATTTCTAAATCAAAAGTACAACCAACGGGACAATAATTACAAACTGAAGTTGTTTTTGTTTCAGATTTCTCCCATTTATAGTCTTTTTCTACTATTGCTCCAGTAGGACATACATCTAAACAGGCACCACAAAATTCACAACCTGCATCAATCAAACTATCGCCCATAAAAGTACCAATAATAACCTTCCCTGCACGCTCTTTTAAAGTTAAAGCATTATCTACCCTAACTTCAGAACATACTCTTACACACCTAGCACACACGATACAAAGATTCATATCCATATCCCATAAAGGGTCATCATTTTTAACATGTTCACCTCGATAATTGTAGGTTAACGGGCTATCCATTTCCATATCTAAGCTTCTAACAGTGTCTTTCAATTCACATCTTTCATTTTTAGGACATGTTATACACCTATCATTAACTGAAACATGTCTTAAACAAATATCACTTGGTCCACACAAATCAATTCTATGGCATGTTAAACATCCATGAGGATGTTCAGTAAGTAACAATTCCATAATACCTTTTCTTAAATCAACAATTTCATCAGTCTGTGTATTAACTTTCATACCTTCTGTTACCGGTGTAGTACAAGAAGCTGGGGTTCCCCTCCCGCCTTCGACATCCACAACACACATTCTGCAAGCTCCATAAGATTTCATTCCGGGGTAATAACACAAATACGGAATATATATACCTGAATCCATAGCTGCCTGTAAGATATTTGTATCTTTATTTACTTTTACTTTTTTACCATCAATGACAATATCTATTTTATTATCTTTCTTTACTTTTTTAGCCATTTAATTCCCCTTTATAGTTTGCCAAGAATTTGGCCTGGTATTTTCAGGAAAAACTATTTTTCTTTCATTGCAACTGCCTGTAGAGCAATTACCATCCATACAACTTTCAAAATCTTTTTGAAAATGTTTCAAAGCCGAACTTATTGGATTGTAACCCAATTGTCCGTGCCCGCAAAGAGATCCTGCTTGCATATTCTTTCCTATTTTATTCATTAAATCAAGATCAGATAAATTTCCTTTTCCTCTTGAAATTTTTTCCACTATTTCCAAAAGATGCGTCATTCCCAATCTGCAAGGGAAACATTTTCCACAAGATTCGTATTGGCAAAACGCAACAAGTGATTTTGTTAAATCAACTGCACAAGTTCGATCATCAACTATTATTATTCCACCAGAACCAAGAATAGCTCCGGCTTTGGCCATTTCATCAAAATCTATTTTTACTTTCAAGCTATCTGGGCCAAGCACACCACCTAGAGGTCCTCCTGTTTGTAACATTTTTAATGATCTACCATCAGGAATACCACCTCCTATTTTTTCAACAACATCTTCAATTGAAATTCCCATTTCCACTTCATACATTCCTGGGTGCAAAATATCTCCTGAAAGACATACTATCGCAGTCCCAGAACTACTTTCAGTGCCTATAGATTTAAACCACTCACTACCATTTCGAATTATTTCAGAAACATAAGCCAAAGATTTGACGTTATTAATTGTACTTGGGTGACCCCACACACCGTATGCAGCAGGAAAAGGAGGTCTTGATCTAGGTCTAGCACTCAATCCTTCTACAGATTCCATAAGAGCTGTTTCCTCTCCAGCAACATATGAGTCACCAGTTAAAGAAACTTCAATATCAAACGAAAAATCGGATCCAAATATATTATTACCTAAAAGTCCATTATCATATGCTTGTTGTATTGCTTCTTTTGTTCTGTCAATAGGGCCATCATGTCCATGCCTGATAAATACATAACCATTAGTAGATTTGGTAGCATATCCTGCAATTGCCATACCCTCAATCAAAGTATAAGGATCACTTTCTAATATACCTTTATCATTGTATGCGCCCGGATCACCTTCCTCACAATTACACAGTATATACTTAACACCTTTAGAATTTGCCATAAAGCTCCACTTTAATCCGGTCGGAAAAGCTGCACCTCCCCTGCCTCTTAAGCCTGAATCTTTAACTTCAGAAATCACTTCATCAGAAGACATTTTAGTAACTGCTTTATGTAAGCCTTCAAATCCATCATTAGCAATATATTGATATATATCATTGAACGCAATATTACCTGAATTTCTTAAAGCTATTTTGTTTTGAAGACTCATTCCTGGCAAATCATCTATTTTTTTTATTCCTTCAATAGATCTATCACCCAATGTTCCTAATAAATTATCAGTTAATATTTCGCCATTCTTAACATAATTGTCTAGAATTTTTATCACATTATGTGTAGTAATATTTCCCCAAAAAATTCTAGGTTGCCCTTTATATAAAATATCAATAATTGGACCAGCATAGCAAATCCCATGACATCCTACAGTATCAATATTTATAGGGATTTTATTTTTCTCGCTATAATTAACTATCTCAGAAACAATTGAATCAGATTCCAATGATGTGCCACAGCACATAGCACTACTTACCCTGATCCAAGGCTTACTTCCAGTTGTTAAATCCAACCATCTCTTATCACTATCTCTTTTTAATGCCTCGAAACTCAATTTAATTTATCCAACATTTTTAATAATTTAGAAGAATTCATTTTACCACTCAATTTGTGATCAATACTTATCATTGGAGCTTGTGGGCATGCTCCTAAACATGTATTAAATTTCAATGTAAATTTACCATCGCTAGTATCGCCCTGATTTTTTAATTTCAATTTTTCTAATACTGATGATTGCAATTTCGAAGCTCCTCTAATATGACAACTAGGACCCCAACAAATTTCTATAGTGTGTTGCCCGGGAGGATCAAATCTGAAATTCAAATAATAGGAAGCCACTCCCCAAACATCATTTGTTGTAACGTTCATAAAGTCTGCTATTGAACTGATTGCATTTTTAGGCAAATAACCAATCTCATCCTGCACACTAAGTAAAGAAGATAAAATAGTTACAGTGGTATGATCCTGATTTTTAAGAATATTTAAAATTTGCTCATTATTTATATTTTTCAAAACGGACAATTATATGAAAATTTGCTCAACAAATTAATAATCAATGAATGAGATGATATCATAGAAATTTCATTTGTTCACTCTTCTGAAGTCCAAAGTTCATAAACTAATAATAAAATATAGTAATTAATGTGACAAAAAGAAATATATTAAAAAAAAATAATTCCTAATTATTTATGTTTAATATATTTTTGGTATACTGTAGTCTCATTGTTCTTTGAAATATAGGTAAAAAAATGAATGAAACAAAAATAATTGAATCACCAAAAGAATTCTGGAAAGCTACAAGAAATAACGAATATCTCAAATCAACATCTGGAGTAGCGCCTGGCTATGTGCAAACCAATCTGGCGGTTTTGCCAAAAGAATATGCTTTTGATTTTTTATTATTCTGCCAAAGGAATCCTAAACCTTGTCCGTTATTAGAAGTAATGGAACCAGGGCAATCTGAACCAAAAATACTTGCAAAAGGAGCAGATATAAGAACAGATATTCCTTTTTACAGAGTTTACAAAAATGGTGAATTAGTTGAAGAAACAAAAAATATCACAGAACACTGGTCAGATGATTTAGTATCCTTTCTTTTAGGATGTAGTTTTACCTTTGAAACTGCAATGTTAAATGCAAATATTCCGCTCAGACATCTAGAACAAGATACTACTGTTCCTATGTTTATTACTAATATAGAAACTACGCCTGCAGGAATATTTAGTGGGCCAATGGTTGTGTCAATGAGACCAATTCATAAAGATAATTTAGTTAGAACAGTACAGGTAACTAGCCGATTCCCTGCCACGCATGGTGCCCCAATACATATTGGAGACCCATCTGAAATAGGTATAGAAAATACAAATTATCCAGATTTTGGCGAAAAATCAGAAATAAAAAAGGACGAAATTCCTGTTTTTTGGGCCTGCGGAGTAACTCCACAAGCTGTTGCATTAAACTCAAAACCATCTACAATGATCACTCATTCACCCGGATATATGTTTATCACAAATGAAAGAGATGAATCGATAGCAGTTTTATAAATTTATATGGAAGCATTATGGAAACAATTAAAGAAATAATTAGTGATCATGA
>CAZMBU010000003.1:0-19320 GCA_964564565.1 uncultured Dehalococcoidia bacterium
TATTTAAGATAAATAAATAGTATTATGAATTTAATACAAATGTGTTAGAATTACCCGCGTTAGTTAAGGATTTTTAGGTATTAGATATTAGAGATATTTTTATTTTTAATAGTATATTTATTTAATCAGTTTAAAAAATAAGGATAGTTAATGGCAGAATTTAAATATGATGTAAAAGATTTAAAATTAGCTTCTGAGGGATTGAGAAGAATTGAGTGGTCCCAGAAAGAAATGCCTGTTTTGAATCAAATTCATAACAGATTTAAAAAAGACAAACCGCTAAATGGAATGAGGATTGGTGCTTGTTTACATGTGACAACTGAAACCGCATATTTAGCTAAAATTTTAAAAGATGGTGGTGCAGAAGTTGCTATGTGTGCAAGCAATCCGTTAAGTACACAGGATGATGTTGCAGCAGCTTTAGTATCAGAGTATGAAATACCAACTTTTTCTATTAGAGGTGAAGATAATGGTACTTATTATGATCATCTTTCTAAAGTGTGTGATTTTGAACCTAATATGACAATGGATGATGGGGCAGATATGCTGGCTATGATTCATCAAGAAAGAGAAGGACTAATTGATAATATATTAGGCGGAAGTGAAGAAACCACAACAGGTATTATTCGTTTAAGAAGTTTGGCATCACAAAATAAATTGAAATATCCTGTGATAGCTGTTAATGATGCAGATACAAAACATTTATTTGACAACAGATATGGAACAGGGCAAAGTACTTTGGATGGAATAACCAGAGCTACCAATATATTATGGGCGGGAAAGACAGTTGTAGTTGCAGGATATGGTTGGTGTGGTAAAGGAATAGCAAAAAGGGCTGCAGGTATGGGATCTCATGTTATTGTTACTGAAGTAGATTCAGTAAGAGCTCTTGAAGCAGTAATGGATGGTTACAGAGTTATGAAGATGACTGATGCTGCAGAAGTTGGGGATGTTTTTATTACTGTTACTGGTGGAATGAATGCTGTTGGACGAGAAGTAATAAAAAATCTAAAATCCGGTGCAATAATAGCAAATAGTGGTCATTTCAATGTTGAAATTGATATAGACGCTTTAGAAGATGAATCTGATTCTAGTAAAATGATTTTAAATTCTGTTAAACAATATACATTATATGATGGGAGACAAATATTTTTACTAGGTGAGGGTAGATTGATAAATCTAGCAGCTGCAGAAGGACATCCTTCTGGTGTTATGGATTTAAGTTTTGCTGGGCAGGCTTTAGCTGCAGAGTATATTCAAAATAATAATAAGAATTTAAATAATGCTGTTCATCCATTGCCAGTCGAGCTTGATAAAGAAATAGCTTTGTTGAAATTACAAGGTATGGACGTGGATATAGATGTACTTACAGATGAACAAGAAAAATATTTAAATAGCTGGGATATTGGAACATAAAATTGGAGATATAAATGAGTTATGATTTTGTAAACGCTAAATCTTATTTATTTACTAGTGAATCAGTTACAGAAGGACATCCTGATAAAATTTGTGATCAGATCTCGGATTCTGTATTAGATAGCATAATTAAATTGGATCCAGATGCTAGAGTTGCATGCGAAGTCTCAATAACTACAGGTTTAGTTGTTATTATGGGAGAGATAACTACTAGTGCATATGTTGATATACCCTCTGTTGTAAGAAGAGTTATATCTGATATTGGTTTCAATGATCCTGAATTAGGATTTGATTCAAAATCGTGTGGGATAATGCTTTCTATTAACGAACAGTCTTCAGATATTTCTGAAGGAGTATCAACATCTCTGGAAGTAAGAGAAAATGATACAACGGATAAGAATGCTTTAATTGGAGCCGGTGATCAGGGAATGATGGTTGGTTATGCATGTACTGAAACTCCGGAATTGATGCCATTACCAATAACTTTATCACATAAATTAGTGCAACAATTATCAAAGGTACGCAGAGATAAGACACTTAATTATCTAAGGCCTGATGGTAAATCTCAAATTACAGTTGAATATTCAATGGGAAAACCCAAACGTATAGATACTGTTGTTGTAAGTACTCAGCATGATCCTAATGTTTCACAATCAGATATTTATAATGATGTAAGTAAATATGTTATTGAACCTATAATTGATGAATCTTTAGTTGATTCCAGGACAAAAATATATGTTAATCCTTCTGGTAGATTTGTAATAGGTGGCCCTAATGGAGATACAGGACTTACTGGAAGAAAAATTTTAGTAGATACTTATGGAGGATTTGCCAGGCATGGCGGAGGTGCTTTTTCAGGTAAAGATCCAACTAAAGTTGATCGATCAGGAGCTTATGCTGCAAGATGGGTTGCCAAAAATTTAGTTGCAGCAGGCGTGTCAGATTTATGTGAGGTACAGATTGCATATGCTATAGGAATGGCTGAACCTGTATCGGTTTCTGTAGAAACTTTTGGAACTAGTAAAATTTCATATGACAAAACAATTGATATTATTAATCAAGTTTTTGATCTAAGGCCAGCTGCCATAATTGAACAATTGAATTTGAGGCGTCCAATATATCACCCTACTAGTTTTTATGGACATTTTGGTCGATTGGATTTGGATTTACCCTGGGAACAAACTAATAAAATGGAAGACATAAAGTCAAAATTATAATATTGAGATATTAAAAATAATTTATGGAATTATATTTATGAGTAAGATAATTTTTGGTACTGATGGATGGAGAGGATTAATAGCAGATGATTTTACTTATCATAATGTTGAAATTGTGGGATGGGCCATAGCTTCATATATTAAAGAATCTTTAATCAATGAAAGAGGCGTTGTTGTTGGTTACGATACAAGATTTGGATCAAAAGAATTTGCTATTCAAATTTCAACTATATTTTTAAGCGTTGGTATAGATACATACTTAGTTGATGAGCCAACCCCAACCCCTGTTATTACTAGTGAGGTAATATCCCGTGGTTGTGATTTGGGAGTTATTATTACTGCAAGTCATAATGACTGGAAATGGAATGGAATAAAATTAAGAAATTCAAAAGGTTTATCTTTGGACAAAGAAGATCTAAATTTGATTGAAAAAAAATCAAATGCTCGTTCTAAGGATGAAATCATCAAAGTATATTCAAGTAAATTAAAAGGTTTATTAACAGAAATAAATGCCAAGGAAGGCTATCTGGAACTCATTAGGAGTAAATTACCTATTTCTGAAATCAGAAAATCGGATATTAGGATAGTTACTGACAATATGTATGGTACAACTTTGGGTTATTTAGAATCTTTACTTGATGACAGTAATTCTACAATAATTGTAGATTCTATTAATAATTACATAAATCCTATTTTCCCAGATATTGTTAGGCCGGAACCTATTGAAATAAATTTAAAAAAAATAGCTAAAAAAATGAAAAAAGAAAAATATGAAATAGGATTCGCTTTTGATGCTGATGGAGACAGATTGGGAATTATTGATGAAAATGGTAGAGTTTTAGATACGCATGAAATCTTTTTATTACTTTTATATTATATGTTTGAAATTAATGGGAAAAGACATCCCATTGCAAGATCCTTATCTGTAAGTCATTCTATAGATACATTGGCAGCAAATTATAATGTTCCTGTTTTAGAGACGCCAATAGGTTTTAAATATCTCAGTAAATTTCTCAATCAAAAAAAAGTTATGTTTGCTGGAGAAGAGAGCGGAGGGTTTGGCTCAATTCAATTCCCTGATAGAGATGGAATTATTAATAGTGTTTATATTTTAGATTTAATAAGGCAAACAGGATTATCAATAAGCAAAATTCTAGATGAAATACATTCACTAGTCGGAGAAAGTTGTTTTGTTAGAAAAGATATCAATTTTGATATTAATAGAAGAAAGGAAATTCATAAGAATATTATGAATATCAAATCAGATGAAATACATGATTATGATTTGAGTTATTCTAACGACATTGACGGAATAAAATATGCCTTTAATGACGGTTCTTGGGTTTTAGTAAGAATTTCAGGAACTGAAAATGTTGTAAGAATTTATTGTGAGTCAAAACACCAAGAAACTACAGATTTTATTATCAATAAAGTAAGTAAATTAATTACTATTTAATAAACTGGGTATTGGATAATAATATTAAGTTATTTTTATTATTTTGTAGTGTACTTCACCAGCTGGGGCCGATACTGTAACCTGTTCGTTTTCACCTTTCCCCATAATGGCTTTTCCTAATGGTGACTCAAGAGATATCTTAGATAAATTAACATCTGCTTCAGGTGAAGCTACTAGATTAATTTTAGTTCTTTTGTTTTCTTTTTCAAGAGTCACTTTAGAGCCTATTTGCGCAATTTTATTTTTTTTGCTACTTTTTTTTGCATTAATTATGACTGACTTTCTCAATGTTTCTTCTATAGTTTTAATTTGAGATTCAATTAATCCTTGTTTTTCTCTTGCGGCTTCTAACGGTGCATTTTCTCTGAAATCTTTATCTGCAGCAGCTTTATTAATATCTACTACGACATCTTCTCTTTCTTTATATTTTACCGTTAATTCTTTTTCTAATGAATCATGATATTCTTGAGAAATTTCAACAATATCACCTTCATGAATTTTTGACTTCAGAGATACAGATCCACTCCTTCGACCTTTTTTATTTCTTATATGATTTCCAAGGTTTGCCTCAGTAAATCCTTCATTGTGTATATAGTTTAAATAATCTCTTGCAACAGATAATTTTTTTGAAGCATTTTGATTTGAATGTTTTAGATTAGTTATTTTTACGTATTGTTCAATAAAAAAAGGTTCAATGATATTAAGATTGATATTTTCCAGATTGTCATTTTTATCATATGATTTATTGTCTAGGCTTTCAGTTAGCCATTGAATGAAAGAAGAAAGATCACTTTTTATAGTTTCTTTTCTGGATTTTCTCATCCTGTTAGTATATAAATTTACTGATTTAATCAGCGTATTTACTGGTTTAATATCGTTACTCATTTATTTCTCCTATAAGTTTTTTTAACTCATTTCGCCTAAGTTTTGGCCTTTTTGAATATTAATAGTTAAAGGAACTTTTAATTTTACTACATTGGGCATGATTTTACTAAGTATATTTGTGAGATATTTTGAATTATTTTTATTACATTCAAAAATTAATTCATCATGTATTTGTAAAAGCATTTTTCCTTTTATTTTGTTGTAATCTTTGGAATTGTTTAAATTTATCATTGCAATTTTAATTATTTCAGCTGCAGTTCCTTGAATTGGCATATTAACTGCCATACGTTCACCATGGGCTCTTATTCGAGCATTATTTGATTTGATTTCGTCAATATATCTTTTTCTTCCTAATAACGTCTCAACGTATCCTTTAGTGTGAATTTCTTCTTTGGTGTTTTCTATATAATCTTTAATTTTTTTGAATCTTTGAAAATATAACTCTATGAATTCTTTCCCTTTATTAACTGATAGATTTGTTTGCTTTGAAATACCGTAAGGGCTTAGCCCGTATAAAACCCCGAAATTTAAAATTTTAGCTATTCTTCTCATTTCATCATTTACATTAGTTAAATCACATTCATACATGGTTGCAGCTGTAAAATTATGAATGTCTTCTCCTTTCATAAATGCATTTATGAGATTTGGATCCCCTGAAAAATGAGCTAATACCCTTAATTCTATTTGTGAATAATCGGCGGATACAAATTCGTTATTATCTTCCTGTACTGCAAATGATGATCTGACTAGTTTTCCATAATTGGTTCTTTTTGGAATGTTTTGAAGATTTGGTTCGCTGCTTGATAATCTTCCTGTTGTTGTTCCTGCCTGATTAAATTTTGTATGAACTCTGTTTGTTTTTGAATTTAATAATTTTGGCAATGTCACTACATAAGTGGATAATAGTTTTGAAATTTCTCTATATTCCTGAATGTAATTTAAAAATTGTATTTTTGTATTGTCTTCAAAACTGAGATTGAATGATTCGGATTCTTTGAATTTATATGTTAATCCATTTATTAATTCCGTTATTGATTCTGAACCGGTAGAGTAACCTGATTTGGTTTTTTTTATGTTTTCCGTAGATAAATTTAATTTTTCAAATAAAATTTTACTTAATTGTTGTGGTGAATTTAAATTGATTTCTTCATGAATTAAAGTTTTTGCATTACTTTCAATCGTACTAATTTTATTTGCAAAATCATTTTGCAGTTCATTTAATAGATTTAAATTAATTGGCATGCCCTCACTTTGCATTTGTATTAAAATTGGTATTAGCTTTATTTCAAGTTCATCAAACAATTTGTCTAAATTATTATTTGATAATTCGTTTTCAAATTTTTGTTTTAACTTATATGTGAAGTATGCATCGTTAATGGCATATTTAGCTATTTCATTAACTGGTTTTTCTCCAATATTTATTTGAGATTTTCCTTTCCCAATAATATTCGTGATTGGTTCTAAATCTATATTAAATAAATCTGTTACTAATTCTTTTAATCCTATATTTCTATATCCTAAAAGATTGGCAGCTATTAACGTGTCAAAATTAAAATTTTTAATATTTATTTTTACATTAAGATTTTTGTATGTATTGTTGAGCACCGATAAATCAAAGTTGATATTATGCGCTATTTTTAAGATATCACTTGATTCTAGTATTGGTTTTAATAATTCTAAAGATTCTTTTAACGGTAGATTATTATCATCGACATGGTTTAATGGAAGATAATAACCATTTGAGTCCCCGTATGAAAAAGATATTCCAACTAATTCATTGTTCATCACGTTCAGGCTTGATGTTTCGGTATCTAATGCAAATTCTTTTTTTTGCATTAGTATTTTAATCAAATTATTTAATTTTGAAATTGAATCTATAACCTCTAATTTAATATCATGTGTAGTATTCTCATACTCATTTGTAATTTTACCTTCATTGTTTTTGTTATCATTGCTTGGATCAGATGAACCGGAAATATTTATTTTTCCTAGTCTTTGTATTAAAGAATTGAAATCTAATTCCTTTAAAAATGAAATTAAATTTTCATTGTCTATATTTAGTATTTCAATATCATTTAAATCTAGTTCAATGGGAGCTTTTAAATGAATTTCAATTAATTGTTTAGCTTTGAGTGAATTATTAAAATGTTCGAGTAAATTGTTTTTTAATTTCCCCTGTTTTATTAAATCTAGATTTTGTGAGAGTGAATCCAAGGTCTTGAATTCATTTAATAATTTTATAGCAGTTTTTTTCCCAACTCCTGGTATGCCTGGGATATTGTCTGAAGTATCACCCGTAAGTGATTTGAAATCAACTATTTGGTTTGGATCCAACCCTTCATAAACTTTTTTTATTAAATGTTTATTGTATTCTATAATTTCGCCAGTTCTTGAGGTAGTTATTATGTGGATATTGTCATCAATTAATTGATGTAAATCTGAGTCGCCAGAGTAAATTAATATTTTTGTTTTTGCATCACCTAATTTTTTACTAAGTGTACCTAGCACATCATCTGCTTCGTAATTATCTACGGTAATGCTTTTTATATTAGTCAAAGGTAATTTTGTTGTGATTATTTCTAATTGTTTTTTTAATTCTTCGGGAGTTTCAGATCTGTTAGCTTTGTATTCAGTATATAATTCATTTCTGAATGAGGGTCCTTTTGGGTCAAAAACAAAAGCTAAGTGTGTAGGATTTAAAGTATTGATTAATCTATATGTAGTGTTGAAAAAACCATATATTGCTCGAACTTCAACCCCATTATTATTTATCATAGGATTGGGGATTCCAAACCATGATCTAAACATTAAATAATGTCCATCAATTAATAAAACAATCTTGTTATTGTTATTAATTTTCATAATAAATAAATAATGGTTAAAAATATATTGTAAGCATATTAAACTAAATATACTATTAAGATATCCAATAAATTTCTAAGGTGAATTATGACTTATATAATTAGTAAATCTTGCGTTGGGCTAAAGGACGGGTCATGTGTAGATGTTTGTCCGGTTGATTGTATATATACAACTGACAATGATGACCAATTTTATATTAATCCAGAAGAATGTATTGATTGCGCTGCTTGTGAACCGGTTTGCCCGGTAGAAGCGATATATGCCGAAGAAGATGTTCCTAAAGATGAAGAAGAATATATTGATAAAAATTACAAATATTTTAATTTAGAAAGATAGGAAAAAATAAATGAAATTTGTTGATAAATTTGGTATTAAAGATAGTATTAAAACATCATCTGGAGATTATTATTATTGCAGTCTTGAAAAATTAGCTGCATCGAACCCTGATATAAGAATAGACACAATGCCAAATGCGGTTAGAATCATGGTTGAAAGTGTAATTCGCAATACTAGTTTAGATATTAATGAAGATTTTGATATTAATAAATTGAAATTATGGAATGATTTTGATAATTCAGAAGAAGTACCCTATTTCCCATCCAGGGTTCTTTTGCAAGATTTTACTGGAGTTCCTACAATAGTTGATTTGGCTAGTATGAGAGATGCTATGTTAGCAAACAATGGAGATCCATCGAAGGTTAATCCAATGGTTCCGGTTGATTTAGTTATTGATCATAGTGTCCAGGTTGATTATTTTGGAACAAAAAATGCTTTTATGAACAATGTGAATAAAGAGTACGAAAGAAACACAGAAAGATATTCTTTATTAAAATGGGCTCAGAATTCTTTTGATAATATGAAAGTTGTACCTCCTGGTGCTGGCATTGTGCATCAAGTCAATTTAGAATTTTTATCACCGGTAATTTCAGTTAGAGAGTATGATAATATTTCTTTGGCTATCCCAGATACATTAATAGGAACAGATTCTCATACTCCTATGGTTAGTGGTTTGGGAGTTTTAGCTTGGGGTGTAGGAGGTATAGAAGCAGAATCTGTGATGGTAGGACAACCAGTATATATGAAAATACCGTCGGTCGTTGGTGTTAACTTAGTAGGTAAATTATCAGCAACAGCAACAGCTACCGATCTTGTGTTATCTATAACTCAAAAATTAAGAAGTTATGGAGTGGTAGGTAAAATGGTCGAATTTTATGGTGAAAGTTTGAATTTATTATCTTTACCAGACAGAGCTACAATTTCAAATATGGCACCTGAATACGGTGCTACTGCGTCATTATTTCCTGTGGATTCTAAAACATTAGATTATTTAGAATTGACTGGAAGGACTGATGATCAACTTAATTTGATAGAACAGTATTCAAAATCCCAGGGTTTATTTGGTTCTAGTCAAAATAACAGAGAATATAACAGTACAATTACAATTAACTTAGATGAAATAGAACCAAGTATGGCAGGTCCTAAAAGACCTCAAGATAAAGTAAAATTGTCTGAAGTGAAATCTAATTTTAATACATTTTTGGCTGAAACTGGCCAATCGATTATAAATTCTAACGAACTTGATCATGGATCTGTAGTTATAGCAGCAATTACTAGCTGTACTAACACTTCAAATCCTGATGTTATGATTGGTGCCGGTATATTAGCTCGAAATGCTGTAAATAAAGGTTTGAATTCAAGGTCATGGGTTAAAACTAGTTTGGCACCAGGTTCACAAGTTGTTGATGATTATTTACTTAAAGCTGATTTAATTGATCCATTAGAAAAATTAGGTTTTCATATCGTTGGCCATGGATGCACAACTTGTATAGGGAACAGCGGCCCATTACCTGAAAATGTTTCTAATAAAATCGATGAAGAAAATTTAGTTACTTGCGCAGTGCTTAGCGGAAATAGAAATTTTGAGGCAAGAGTTCATCAACAAGTTAAAGCTAATTATCTTGCATCTCCTATATTAGTTGTTGCTTATGCTATAGCCGGTACTTTAGATATTAATTTTGATACTGATCCGATTGGAATTGGGGATAATGGAGAAAAAATATTTTTGGAAGATATATGGCCAAACAAAGATGAAATTCATTCTATTGTTAATTATTCTCTTAATCCTTCAATGTTTAAAAATAGATATGATAAAGTTTTTGAGGGAGATGATAATTGGAAAGATCTCAGTATCCCAGACGGTAATATTTATAAATGGGATAAATCTTCTACCTATATCCAACCTTTGTCAATTTTTAATGATTTCAAAAAAGAGTTACCTCAAATGCCAGAAATTCAAAATGCACGAATTTTGGCTGTTTTAGGAGATAGTATTACAACAGACCATATATCTCCTGCCGGAAATATAAGCAAAGATTCTCCTGCATCTGAATTTTTAGAAATGAATGATATTTCACCTATAGATTTTAATACATACGGATCCAGAAGAGGTAATGAAAATGTTTTAGTACGAGGTACTTTTGCAAATGTTAGGCTTAGAAATTTATTAACTTCTGAAAAAGAGGGCGGATATACTATTCATTTCCCTACTAAAGAGATTATGAGTATTTATGATGCTTCGGAGAAATATAAAAAGGACAATACTCCTTTAGTTCTTATTGCCGGAGATGAATATGGCAGCGGCAGTTCAAGAGATTGGGCAGCAAAAGGACCTTATTTATTAGGAGTAAGATTAGTAATTGCTAAAAGTTTTGAGAGAATTCACCGATCTAATTTGATTGGAATGGGGATATTGCCTGTTGAATTTGTTGATGGTGAAGATTTTAATTTGTTAAAAATGAATGGAGATGAAATCTTATCTATTGAAAATATTGAAGACGTAAAAACTCCTTCATGTTTATTTAATATGACTATCAAAAATCCTGATACTGATGCTGTAAAAACAATAAGTCTAAAATCAAGAATTGATACTAATGCTGAAGTGAATTATTATGTTAATGGGGGATTATTACAATTTGTCCTCAGAAAACTATTAAATGATTGATTTTTTATGATTTACTGATTATTTCTTTTTTGACTTTTTGTAATTTGTAAGATAAATAGGAATTATTAGCTTTAATTAGATAAGTATCAAATCCTCCTACTTTATCTATATCTCTTATTGCACTGGTGGCAGCAGTTATACTAATTTTCTTGTTTAGTTTTGAACTCCAAAAAGAAACCTTTTGTAAATTTGGATTAAACTTACGTTTGTTTCTGTTTTTTGCATGACTTACGTTGTTTCCAGATTGTGGAATTTTTCCTGTCAATTCACACTTTGCCATAAATACCTTTAAGTTATGTAATAAATATTAATTATAAATATATGTTATATTACTTATAATGTTACTAAAATAGAAGGATTATTCTATCACTGTATAATGATTTTGTCATTTATATTCAATTAGATAAATGAATAATATAAAAACAATAAACGGAACAGATTTTGCTAAAATTTTGTTCCTTGCCAAAGATTTAATTTTTAATACTAAAGATCAAATTAACCAGTTAAATGTTTTTCCTGTGCCTGACGGAGATACAGGAACTAATATGTATTTGACCTTGGAATCTGCATTGAAAAACCTCAATACGATTAAAGATCAAAATATTAATATTGTAAGCAAAAAAATTGCCAAAAATGCTGTTTTAGGAGGAAGAGGAAATAGTGGCGTGATTTTAGCACAAATATTATATGGTTTATCTAAGGGTTTTGACAAACTTAATAAATGTGATGTTAAAGAATTTGGGAATTCATTAGTGGAAGCTGTTGATGCGAGTTACGAATCAGTGAGTAATCCTGTTGAAGGAACTATGCTAACTATTATTAAATCCTTTTCAGATTCATGGAATAATGTCAGAGATGCGAATGATACTTTTAATGATGTTTTACCTTTGGTTTGTGAACATGCGGGTAAAGTTTTAAAAGATACTCCCAATATGTTAGAAGTACTTAAACAAGCAGATGTGGTTGATGCAGGCGGCCAAGGATTATTAATTATTTTCGAAGCTATGAAAAGTTACATGTCAGGTGATAACCCAGATATGGATCAAATAATGAATAAACCTGGACAATCTACTGCAGGATTGAATATCAAAGAATTTGTTCAAGAGCATGCTGAAGATGAATGGGGTTATTGCGTGCAGCTAGTTATAAATGATGCAAATGCTTCACATGAAGAAATAAAAATTGCTGTTAACAAAAACGGAGGCTCTACAGTAATAACAGGAATAGAAGAATACGTTAAAATTCATACTCATTCCGAGGATCCAGGCAAAATTTTATCTTCGTGTATACAATACGGAGAATTAATGGAAATTAATATTGAAAATATGGATAAGCAATTTGAAGAATTTGCTAATGATTCTGAAATTGAATTAGAAGTTCAATTAAATGAAAATCAAAAATGTTCTATTATTGCTATTTCTAATGGTAATGGATTCAATAATTTATTTGTTAATTTAGGGGTAGATAAAATTGTAAAATGCGAAAAAACATTAAATCCGAGTGTGTCAGAAATTTTAGAGGCTATTGATCTTTGTAAAACCAATGATGTAATTATTTTACCAAATGATAAGAATGCAATTATGGCTTCTGATTTGGCAGCTCAAGAATCAGTGAAAAAAGTGTCAATTGTTAATACAAAATCTATCCCCGAAGGCCTGGCATCTTTGATGTCCTATAACAATGAATTAGATATAAATACTAATATTTCAAATTTAGAGAATTACATAACTGATATGAATTTTGGGTCCATTAGTTTAGCATCCCGAACCGGATCTATGGATAATATTAAATATAAAGAAGGTGAATACATAGTTGTAATCAAAGATAAAATATTATTTGCAGAAACTACACTAATTGAATCTGTTTCAAAAACAATATCATATATGTCCCCAGATCCTGATAGCCTTATCACTTTATATTGGGGTGAGCATAACAAGGAAAAAATAAATGAAATAGAAAGTGAATTAATTGAGCAATTTAATTCTATTGATATGGAATTTCAGTATGGAGGACAATCTAATATTGAAGCTTGGGTAGCAATTGAATAATAAAATAAATTTATGAATTCCTATCAAAACAATCATAATAAAAATCTAATATTGGAAAATATACAAATATTCGAAAGAATTCTCAAATTGGAAATTTCAAATGATTACAGTAATACTTCTGTTTCCGGAGGTGGGCTAGATGAATATATAGAAAAAAATATTATTTATTTGATTCCAATTTTACGCAATATTGAAGATAAATATGGTAAAAAACCATTATATTCTAATGCAGATAATGATTTGAGAAAATTATTTTGTGATAGATTTATTAAAGAGATAGACAATTTTAAAAAAAATAATTCTTATTCATCTAAGAAAGCTAATAATAAATTATCTGTAAGCAAAAATTTTAATACCAATAAAACATTGTCATTAAAATCTGATATAAAATCCTTGGGAAGAGTTTCTAAAAAAATAATATCTATGTTTGAGAAACTAGGGGTAAAAACTTTAGAAGATTTAATAAATTATTTTCCCAGAAGACATAGGGATTTCAATGACGTTAAAAAAGTACAGGATTTGATACCGGGGGAAGTCCAGACAGTTGTTTTAAAAGTTTGGGAAGCTAAAACTGCAAGATATAGAAATGGTGTGAATGCAACTATTGGAGTCTTGGGAGATGATACAGGAAATGTAAAAGTTCAATGGTTTGGAAGAAGTTGGTTAGTTAACCAACTAAAGCCTGGTGTCCAAGTTATCATCAGTGGTAAAGTTAATGTTTTCAGAGGTATACTTTTATTTTCAGGTAATTTTGAATATGAAATAATTGGAAATAATGAATTTAATGATCAATCTGACCTAACTCATGTGGGGAGATTTGTCCCTGTTTATCCTCTGTCGGGGCAAATACATCAAAGAAGTATAAGAACTTTAGTAAGAAAAGCTGTAAATTTGATGGCAGACAGTGTGGAAGATTATTTACCTGATGAAATTGTAAATAAAGCAAATTTAATCGAATTAAACAATGCTATAAAACAATATCATTACCCTCAAACTTTAGAAGATTATAATAACGCCAGGAAGCGAATTGTATTTGATGAATTTTTTATGCATCAGTGTGCATGGTTATTAAAAAGAAAAGAGTATAACGAAATAAAAAAAGCATATAAAATTCGAGTTTCATGGGATTTTATTGATAGTTTTTTTCAATCACTCTCATTTATTCCTACAAAATCACAATTAGTTGTAATAAGAGAAATTGCAAAAGATTTAAATCTTAGCGTTCCAATGGCAAGACTTTTACAAGGTGAAGTGGGTAGTGGTAAAACTTTAGTGGCTGTAGTTTCTGCGCTTGCTGTAATTAACGCAAATTATAAATCTGCTATTATGGCCCCTACTGAAATTTTAGCTGAGCAGCATTATATAAGTACATTAGAAATGTTTGATAGTGTTATTAAAGTATCCCCTTTTCACTCTAAATTAAAAATAAAAGGATTATCTAAAGAAATTTCTGTTGGATTATTTTTGGGAAGTATGCCTGAGAAGATTAAACAAGAGATGAAAGAGTCAATTAAAAAAGGAGTGTATGATTTTTTAATTGGGACTCATACCTTAATACAAGATAATATTAAAATCCCTGATTTGGGGCTGAGTATTATTGATGAACAACACAGATTTGGCGTACTGCAAAGAGCCGCTATTAAAAGCAGTGAAAAATATTATCCACATAGTCTGACTATGTCAGCAACTCCTATACCTAGAACTTTAGCATTAACAGCTTATGGTGATTTAGATTTATCTGAAATAAATGAAATGCCTTTTGGTGAGAGAAATGTTAAAACGAAATTAATATCACCAGGCAAAATTAAAGCAGCATATAATCATTTAAAGAATGAAATAGAGAAAGGTAGGCAAGTAATTGTTATTTGTCCTTTGATTGAAGAATCTGAAAAATTGAACTCTTCTTCCGCGGAAGAAGAGTATGCTAATTTACAAAATATTATTTTCCCGGATTATAATATTGGATTATTACATGGAAGGTTGAATTTAGATTTAAAAGAAGAAGTAATGAGAAAATTTAGAAATGGTGATATAGATATATTGGTAAGTACAACTGTTATTGAAGTTGGAGTGGATGTTCCTAATGCTAGCGTAATGATGATACAAAGTGCAGACAGATTTGGATTATCTCAATTACATCAATTGCGTGGAAGAGTAGGAAGAGGGAAATATGAAGGTTATTGTATTTTAGTTTCCGGCAATGAAAACGAAAATACAATAGAAAGATTGAAAATATTTGAAAGAATGTCTAGTGGTTTTGAATTAGCTAATGAAGATTTGAAAATCAGAGGAGAAGGAGATATCACTCATACAAGACAAAGCGGAATACCTTTATTTAAAGTTGCTGATTTGATTCAAGACAAAGAAACACAGGAATTATCAAGGAAAATGGCAGAATATTATGTACTTAATCATTTTGATGAATTTACTAAAAATAATTTGCTGTTTAAAAAAGTTGAAATTATTAAAGAACAAATGGAAGGAAAGCTTAATTAGTTAAATCGATACAAGTGTTTATTTATCCTACTTCTGTAATGTAAAATATATATTGATTTTATATTAAGGAATAATTTCACTTATGCAAGATTATAAGAAAAATGAAGCAAAAGAATGGGCAAGATCTTTTTTGGTAGGTCAATGGTCTACCTTAGTAACTCCTTTTGATGAAAGTGGATTAATAGACGAAAGAGGTCTGCGTAATAATATTGAATATATTAAAAGTTTGGGAACTAATGGAGCTGGTTGTTCATGGGGTATGGGTGAGTTTTGGAGTTTGTCTATAAATGAAAGAAAAAAATTAATGTCGATTGTTAAAGATCAAGCTAAAGATTGGCCTGTTGCAGCTCATGTAAGTCATACATCATCAAATGATATTTTTGAGTTAATGGATCATGCCAAAGAAATGAATTATGAATTGTTAATTATAGGGGCTCCTTACTTTGCTACTCGTAAACCAGATCAAGTTATAGAATTTGTTAAATATATTTCACAACATACTGATCTTGCAATTATGTATTATAATTCTCCCCAATTTGGAACAGTGTTAAATGCTAATGATCTAAATAGTATTGTAGAAATAGAAAATGTAGTGGGAGTTAAAGAAGCTAGTTTTAATAAAGAAATTTCTATTTCATCACATTTAAAATTAGGTGCTAAAGCAATTATTAGTACTCCAGATGAATGGATTTTTTGGGAGGGAGATATTCATGGTTTCCACCAACAAGTGATGTTTGCTAATACATCAGACTGGAGATTTGATACTCCGGATAATAATAGTTATGTAAAATTTATAGATAAAGCAACAAAAGGAATTATTGATAATAATCTTTATGAAAATGAAATAAGAAAAATTAAAAATATATCAGATAGCTGGTGGGGTAAAACAGTTACAGATGCTGGTGGTGTATTACCAGTTGCATTATGTAAGTATTGGGGAGAATTAGTAGGGATGAGTAGTGGAGGACCTAGATTGCCAGTTATAGATTTGTCTGATGATACTAAAAAAGAATTAAAGGCTGAATTAATTGATTTGGGTAAATTGAATATTTCACTAGAAGTTAATTAAATTTAAATAGAGGTTTGAAATGTTATTATTGGTTAGTGTTCAAAATGTGAATGAGGCAAAGCAGGCCATTAAAGGTGGGGCAGATATAGTTGATGTAAAAAATCTGCAAGAAGCTCTAGTTGGTTCTGCACATCCGAATATATTTAAAGATGTTAAAAAAATTGCTCCTGATCCAATACATTCAAGTTTAACTCTAGGAGTTGTTCCTGATCAAATAGGAACTGTGGCTATGGCTGTTCATGCAGCAGGCCTTTTAAAAGCAACATCTGTTAAAGTTGGATTTATGAAGACAGAATATAATCTTGCATTAGAAACTCTATTAGCATGTAGAGAAGCTTTAGCAGGATCTAACACAATGTTAATAGGTTCTTTATTTGCAGACAATTTGATTTATGAAGGAGGTTTGGATCCTTCATTAATGGTTGATTTGTCTGTAGAAGGTAAATGCGATGGATTTTTGATTGATACTCTTGTAAAAGATGGAAGAAATCTTTTTGATTTTATTCCTGAATCAGAATTAAAAGATATGGTTATGTCTGCGAAATCTAGAGGGTTGAGTACTGCTTTGTCTGGGCATTTGAAATTGAGTGATTTAGATGAATTATCAAGAATTAATCCAGATATTGTCGGTGTTCGAGGAGCAGTGTGCTCCAAAGGAGACAGAGATGAAGGAGTATATTGGGAAGCTGTGAATCATTTTAAATCTGAACTCGATAAAAAATCAGAAGGTTTTGCATTCCCTGAAAATATTTCAGTGGATCAAGTGTTAAATCAAACAAAAGGAGAAATTAAAGGAGAAGTTATTATTGATGGTAAAGGTAAATCATGCGCGGGTATTATTGCAGCTTTATCTGAACAAATAAGTATAGATAAAACTTCTATAGTAGAAGTAATTATTCCTGACAAATTAAATACATATGATGTATTTTTATGGGCAAAAAACGATAATCATAGTATTATGAATCAACATACTGATGATGATGGGAATCTAAGGATATTGGTAAAACCTTAAATATTAAGGAATTATATATGGTAGAAATAACTGCTGTTTTAAGAGATATAGTATTAATTGCATTTATTATTTTATTAGCTGCTTTAGTTGTTTTAGGATATTTGAAATTAAATAAAATTATTACTAAAATTGATTCTTTAGTTGAAAATTCTCAGAAATTATGGACCTTATTTGGATATATTGTTTCCCCAATTGATAAGATTAATTCTAAGACTATTGATCTGATAACAAAATCATTAAAATCAATTAATGTGGATAAAGCAACTAAAACAGCAAAAAAAGCAACTAAAACAGCTTCAGAAAAAATGAGGAGGAAAAATAATGGCTCAAAATAAAAACAAAAAAGGCTTTGGGAATCTATTTTTGGGATTTGCATTGGGGATGTTTTTAGGTCCAAAGCTAGTGAGAAAATTAAAACAAACAGAACTTACAGAAAATGAGAGATTGAAATTATTTGCAATGAATATGCGAGATGCCTCTTTAGATATATTAGAAGCTTTACGTAATTATTTAGATAGCTTAGGCATTGAACCCTCAAAAGATATTTTTGATGAAATTGATAGATTGATTAACAGAAAAAATAATAAACAAAATACTGATGATTAATCAGTGTATGCTTGTAGATTTTTGATATGACCCTATAATTTTTAATGTGTTAGTTATTGTTTTGATTTTTTCAAATATTATATTTAAATTATTGTCTTTTGAATGACCATCAATATCCATCCAAAAAATGTATTTGCCTAATTGTTTTTTTGAGGGTCTTGATTCAATTTTAGTAATGTTTATATTATTATCAGAGAATTGACTCATTACATCAATTAACTGGCCAGGTTTATCTGAATCTTTAAAGTCAAAACAAAAAGAAGTTTTATCATTTTGAGTCGGGTTTGTTTTGTTTTTTGATAATATTGCAAATCTTGTTATGTTATTTGATTCGTCTTGTATATTTTCTTCTATAATATTTAATTTATATTTTTTAGCATTTCTCGCATGAGCTATTGCTGCTGAATTTTCCGGTTCATTTATTATGTCTGAAAATGCAGCAGAAGTGCTAGAAGAAGGAATTAGGTCAGCTTGTGGTAATTTTTCTGATAGATAAATTCTGCATTGGGCTAAAGCTTGAGGGTGAGAATAAATTTTAGCAATGTTTTCCAAAGTGTTAATTTTATTGGTAATTAAAGAATGAGAAATATTAAGCATTATTTCTCCATTTATATTTACATTAAAATCATGAATCAAAGAATCTAGTGTGAAAGTTACTGACCCTTCAATACTATTTTCAATGGGAACAACTCCCATGTCTGTAATATCATCTTGAACTGATTCGATAACAGCAGGTATCGTAGGCATGGGGAATAACTTTTCATTGCTAAAATTTGTTAAAGCGGCTTGTTCACAATAAGAACCCTCTGGCCCTAAATAAGATATACTTTTCATGGTTAATTTCCTTAGCTAAGATATTCTATCATATTTTCTTTTTTCCCTTCCTGTATTAAAACAATGAGTTCATCGTTGGCATGGATAGTTTTATGTTCAGCGGGGGTGTCTGTAATTCCATTTGATCTTATGATTAAAAGCAATTGAGAATGGCTTGGAAACCCTATTTCGCTTATAGATTTTCCTATGATATTTGAATCGTCATTTATTTTTATGCCAATTATTTCTTTTGATGGATTTGTTTTTAATTTTGCAATTGACCATGGTGCTAATATTGAAGTTTCTTGTTCTATAGATTGTAAAATATTTGATTCAATATTAATTAAAATATTAAATCCATTTTCTTCAAATGCTTTTGCATAATTCATATTATTAATTCTATTTATAATAGTATCAACCTTGAAATTAGATTTTGCCA
>CAZMBU010000004.1:0-19044 GCA_964564565.1 uncultured Dehalococcoidia bacterium
TCGGAGGAGCAAAACCTGGATCAGATCAAATGTGGAAATTTAATGAGGGGCAATTTGCTGAAATAGCAAAATTAATGGGATGTGTGGGAATAGAAGTGAACAAACCTAATGAAATTAATACTGCTCTGGAAAAAGCTATAGAATCAGGTAAACCTTGTGTGATTGATGTAAAAACTGATATTGAAGGGATAGCGCCAGTTGCATGGAATTAGATTAAAAATCAAAATTCCTTATACATTTTATTATGATAAATACCATCCATTAGATATTTATCTCCATGTACTTTATAGTCATGTTTGAAATAAAAATCTAATTTATCTGACTGCGCTTCTAAAATTACTTTTGGAACTTTTTTGGTTTTGGCAACTTCTTCTATTTTTGTAAGTATTTTTGATCCTATTCCCTGGCTTCTAAAATTTGATAATACAGCCATACGACCAAGTTTATAATCACCATAGCAATGATCATAATAAAATCTTCCTGTACCTATAATTTCATTGGAACTAAGAACAATTAAATGGATGGCATTTTCATCATGAATATCAAATTCCCATTGCCATGGAATTTGTTGTTCTATAACAAAAATTTTTATTCTAAGATTTCTAACTTGAACAAGCTCAAAGTCAGTTTTAGCTTGAATTATTTTAATCATTTAAATTCTACAGTTTCAAAACTAAAAAAATATTATACATAAAAATATCATCAGAAATCGTAAAAATACGTAAAATTTACATATTTAATGTATTTTACAAATATGAGAGGTCTAAATTTGTTGACTCTCTATAATCATAGAAATATAATAACTTTTCGTGTTTTTACACAAGTTTACTAGTCCTTTATCTGAAATGGTGTTATTTTATGCCTACAATTAATCAATTAATAAGAAACGGAAGGAAGACAAAAAGAGGGAAAGACAAATCTCCAGCTTTGAGGTTTTCTTTTAATTCTTTAAAAAATTCTGGCTATAGAAATACAGGCTCCCCTCAAAAAAGAGGCGTTTGTACTCAGGTTAGAACACAAACACCTAAAAAACCTAACTCTGCTCTTCGAAAAGTAGCAAGAGTACGACTAACAAACAGTATGGAAGTTACAGCATATATTCCTGGTGAGGGACATAATTTACAGGAACATTCTGTAGTATTAATAAGAGGCGGACGAGTAAAGGATTTACCAGGAGTCAGATACCATATAATTAGGGGAGCTCTTGATACCGAAGGTGTGGCAGACAGAAATCGGGGCAGAAGTAAATATGGTACTAAAAGATCCGGGAGTCGTACCTCTTCAACAACATCAACCCCACCATCAGAACCAACAGAATAATTCAAAGGTAAATAAATGTCACGCCGTCATAGAGCAAAAGTAAGGGATATAATAATTGAAGCAAAATATAATAATCTATCCTTAACTAAATTCATAAATAAAGTTATGAAAAGTGGTAAAAAGTCTTTGGCTCGTAAAATTGTTTATTCAGCACTTGATGAAGTTGAAACTAAATCAAATAAACCTGGAATTGAAATATTTAATCAAGCAATATCTAATGTTGCTCCTTCTGTAATTCTAAAAAGTAGAAGGGTTGGAGGGGCTAATTACCAGGTGCCAACCGAATTACCTTCAGACAAAAGTCAAACTCTTGCTATGAGATGGATAATTGAAAGTGCAAGATCCAGGTCAGGATCTGCTTATTATTTGAGGCTTGCAAGAGAACTTTTAGATGCTTCTAACTCTCAGGGGCCTGCAGTGAAAAGAAAAGATGATATACATAAAATGGCAGAAGCTAATAAAGCATTTGCTCATTTCAGATGGTAATTACGGAGAATAAACTTATGACTAACAAACTTAGCAATACAAGAAATATGGGATTTATAGCACATATCGATGCTGGTAAAACATCAGTTTCTGAATGTGTATTGTTTTATACAGGCAGAACCCATAAAGCTGGAAATATAGATGATGGAAATACAGTTTTAGATTGGATGGCTCAAGAAAGAGAAAGAGGAGTAACTATTGTTTCCGCAGCTACCTCTTGTGAATGGAATGGATTCGATATTAATATAATTGACACTCCTGGACATGTAGATTTTACTGCTGAAGTAGAAAGAAGTCTCAGAGTATTAGATGGTGCTGTAGTAGTGTTGGATTCTGTTGCAGGAGTACAACCCCAATCAGAAACTGTTTGGAGACAGGCGAACAAATATAATGTTCCTCGTATGGTTTTTGTAAATAAAATGGATAAAATAGGTGCGGATTTTGACAGAGCAACTCAAACATTAATTGACAGATTATCTGCTAATCCAGTACCTATTCAAATTCCAATTGGAGCTGAAGATAAATTTGAAGGTATTATAGACTTGGTAGAACAAAAAGCAATTTACTATAAAATCGGGGACGATCAGGGGCATATTGATAAAGTCACAGATATACCTGAAGACCTCAAATCAAAAGCTGAAGAATATCGTTCCAACCTAATTGAAAAAGTTGCAGAAAATGACGAGGCTTTTCTTGAAATTGTTTTCTCAGGTGAAGAGTTCGATAATCAAACATTCAAAAATGCAATAAGAAGAGTAACAATATCCAATTCAATTATTCCTATAATGTGCGGTACTGCTTTGAAAAGAAAAGCTATTCAACCAATGCTAGATGCAATTGGTGAATATTTACCATCCCCACTTGATGTTCCTTCCGTATCAGGAAAAGAATACAGAGGTGAAGCAGATCAAACAAGAAAAGCAGATGATAATGAACCATTTGCAGCCCTGGCTTTCAAAACTGTATCAGATCCATATATTGGACGATTAATATACTTTAGAGTATATTCAGGATCTATAGATGCAGGTGCAGGTGTATTAAATACTATTACAGGTAAGAAAGAAAGGATGGGTAGAATTGTAAAAATGCACGCTGATGACAGAGAAGAAATAAAAAGTGTCAGAGCTGGAGATATTGCTGCAGCTGTAGGATTAAAAGACACTTCAACTGGACATACGATATGCGATGAAAATCAACCCATTATTCTAGAAAATATAACATTTCCGGAACCAGTTGTTGCTGTATCAGTTGAACCTAAAATGAAATCAGACAAAGATAAACTACAGGAAGCTTTACTTAAAATGGCTGAGGAAGATCCAACATTTAAAGTTTCCTACAATGACGAAACTGCTGAAACTCTTATATCCGGTATGGGAGAATTCCACCTGGAAATAATGGTCGATAGAATGAAACGAGAACTAAATGTAGAATGTAATACTGGAAAACCGCAGGTAGCTTACAGAGAAACAATCACCTCTAACTCTGGTGCTGAAGGCAAATTTATCAGACAGAGTGGTGGTCGAGGGCAATATGGACATTGTGTTCTAGAAGTAGAACCAAAAGAAAGTGGTTCAGGATTTGAATTTGTAGACTCCATTAAAGGTGGTGCTATTCCAAGAGAATATATTCCTGCTGTTAGAAAAGGAATTATTGAAGGATTAACTAGCGGTAATTTATTAGGGTATCCTGTTGTTGATATAAAAGTTAATCTAATTGATGGAAGTTTTCATGATGTAGATTCCTCTGAGGTAGCTTTTACAATTGCAGGCTCAATGGCTGTCAAAGATGCGATTAAAAAAGGCAATCCTGTCGCGCTAGAACCAATTATGAAAATTGAAGTTACAACCCCCGGAGATTTTCTTGGCGAAGTTATTGGAGATTTAAATAGAAGGCGTGGACAAGTTAGTGAAACAACTTCTATAACTGATACTCAAATTATTAAGGCGTCAGTCCCGCTTGGAGAAAGTTTCGGATACGCTAATACATTAAGATCACTTACACAAGGAAGAGCTAGTTTTTCAATGGAATTTGAAAGATACGACGAATTACCAAAATCTATATTAAAAGGCAAAATGGAAGATCAGGGCAAATAGAATGACTAATAAAAAAGAAGCATCAAAAATCAGAATAAAATTAAAATCTTTCGATCATAGAATGATTGACTTTTCTGTGCAGCAAATTATTGAAGCAGCCGAAAGAACTGGTGCTTCAGTATCTGCAGTCCCTTTGCCAACAAAAATTAAAAGGTTTTGTGTAATCCGATCCCCTCATATTGATAAAGATAGCAGAGAACACTTTGAATTTAGAACTCATAAAAGATTATTGGATATATTGGATCCAAATGCTAGAACCATAGACGATCTTACTAATCTTAATGTGCCCGCAGGCGTAGATATTTCAATGAAATTATAAATAAATAAAATGTCAATAAATAATATATTAGCAAAAAAAATCGGATCAACAACCATCTTCAAAGATGGTGAATCTAAACATGCAACAATATTAAAATCCGGGCCTTGCACAGTTACTCAAATCAAAAACAAAAAAGTTGATGGATACAATGCCGTTCAACTGGGATTTGAACCTGCAAAAAATTTAAACAAACCACTAACAGGACATTTAGTAAAAACAAAAAGTAAATTTAGAACACTAAAAGAATTCAGGATATCTGATGACATCTCAAATAAAGTAGGAGATTCAATTGATGTAGGTATTTTCTCTAAAGGTCAATATTTAAATATAACCGCAAAATCTAAAGGAAGAGGATTTACAGGAACTGTAAAAAGATGGAATTTTAAAGGTGGGCCAAAAACTCATGGACAATCAGACAGGCATCGAGCCCCAGGTTCAATTGGAGCTGGGTCTACTCCTGGAAAAGTTGTGAAAGGGAAAAAAATGGCTGGAAGATATGGTGGGGAACAATTTACAATAAAAAACCTTGAAATTTTAGAAATTGATCTAGAAAATAATTTACTATATGTATCTGGCTCTGTTCCTGGAGGAATAAACACACTCGTTTCTATTTCAGCTAGTAATAAAGCTTTCACTCCTTATGAAGAACCTAAGGCTGAAGAACCTAAGGCTGAAGAACCTAAGGCTGAAGAACCTAAACCTGAAGATAAAAACAAAGGTGAAAATTAAAAATGAAAGTTAAACTCATAGACCATAAAGGTGCAATTATTGGCGATCATAATATCGACAATAGTATTTCATCCTACCCTTTAAATCTTCCGCTTATTCATCAAAATGTAGTAGCCTTTAATGCAAATCAAAGACAAGGAACTCATAAAACAAAAACAAGATCTGAGGTCAGGGGTGGAGGGAGAAAGCCTTTTCCTCAAAAAGGAACAGGGAGAGCTAGATCAGGCTCGATAAGAAATCCAATTAACAGAGGTGGTGGCATAATATTCGGACCAACACCAAGATCATATACAAAATCTCTAAACAAAAAAATGAAATTGAATGCTTTATTATCAACTATTGCATATAAAATAAATCAAAAAAAATTATTTGTACTTAAAGATTTCACTAACACAAAAAAATTCGACAAAACAAAAGATACCATAAATTTATTAAATGTTCTTAAATTAGAAAAGCACAGTTTATTAGTATTAGACGGCGCTGATAAACAAAGCATTCAATCAACCACTAATATCCCAAATATCAGATCATTATCCAGCGATTTGATAAATGCACCAGCAATTGCAAGATCTGAATATATTATCATCACTGAAAAAGGGCTTACTAATTTAATTGAAAATCGATTAAATAAAAAATTAAAAATAAAAACAAGTAAAACAAAAAAATCAACTAAAACTAAAGAAGAAATAGATGCCTAATTATACTTGCATAAAAAAACCAATAATAAGTGAAAAATCATCTTTGTTACAAGATCAGGGAGTATACACTTTTGAAGTTGAAATAAAAGCAAATAAGTCACAAATAAAATCGAATGTAGAAAGTGCATATGGTGTGAATGTTATACATATCAGAACTCTTATAACTAAAAATGCACAGAAACGAAATCCTAAAACAGGGGCATGGATGTCAGGAAAGAAAATTAAAAAAGCTTTAGTAAAAATACAAAGCGGACAAACTATAAATATATTTGAAGGTGTTTAACATTGAGTCTAATTAGCAAAAATCCAACTACGCCAGGACAAAGAGGAGCCATAGTTTCTAATTTTGATGAAATAACATCAAAAGAAAAAAGGAAATCTTTAACAGCACCACTTAAAAAACATGCTGGAAGAAACAATAGAGGTAAAATAACTGTCCGGCATCGAGGTGGTGGTCATAAACGTAAATTTCGAATCATTGATTTCAAAAGAACAAAAACTGGAATTGAAGGCATCGTAGAATCCATTCAATATGATCCAAACCGATCATCTAATTTAGCGTTAATAAAATATAAAGATGGTGAATGGGCATATATTCTATCACCAGAAGGTTTAAAAATTGGGGAAAGTATATTAAGTGATGAAAAAACAGAAATTAAAACTGGAAATTGTATGCCTCTAAAAAATATTCCGTCTGGTACAGAAGTACATAATATTGAATTAAATGCTGGCCAAGGAGCAAAATTAGTGAGGTCAGCTGGAAATTCAGCTCAAGTACTTGCAACTGAAGGAGAACACACTTTAATTAGATTGCCATCAGGGGAAATGAGAAGAATACATAAAGAATGTAAAGCTACTATTGGATCCTTAGGAAATCAAGATCATAAAAATATTAAGCTTGGAAAAGCCGGTAAAAATAGACACCGAGGAAAAAGACCCTCAGTTAGAGGTGTAGCAATGGCTCCTAATGCGCACCCACATGGAGGCGGTGAAGGAAAATCTCCTATTGGAATGCCAGGACCTAAAACTCCTTGGGGAAAACCTGCCCTTGGTAAAAAGACAAGAAAAAGAAAACCTAGCGATAAATTCATAATAAGAAATCGGAAAAGGAAATAAATAATGTCAAGATCTACGAAAAAAGGACCATATGTAAATAACAGCTTACAAAAAAAAGTTGAAAAAGCTATGAATTCAAAATCTAATGAAATAATCAAAACATGGTCCAGGGCTTCAACTATACTTCCTGACATGCTTGGTTTAACCATAGCTGTTCATGATGGAAGAAGGCATGTGCCAATATTCATTTCAGAAAATATGGTTGGTCATAAATTAGGAGAATTTGCTCCAACAAGAACGTTTAGAAATCATTCAGGAGCAGAAAGAACTACTTCAAATTAATGTGTAAAAAATGAAAGCAATATCAAAAAACATAGGAATATCATCAAAAAAACTAAAACCTTACATTGATTTAGTTAGGGATAAAAACATCAATGAAGCTTTAGTCCTTCTAAAGTACCAAAAATCCCCTGCCGCATTTGAAATCCACAAAACTATTGAATCAGCTATTGCGAATGCAAAGGATCTATTAATTCCAGGGCTAGAAAATCTAAAAATAAATGAAATATATGCTAATCAAGGGACCACACTCAAAAGATGGAGAGCTAAGGCACGTGGAAGACCTGGTACTTTTAATCACCCTACTAGTCATATAGTAGTAAAACTTTCTGAATAAGGATACAAAATATGGGACAAAAAATTCATCCAATAGGATTTAGATTAGGAATATCAAGAGGTTGGGATTCTACTTGGTTTGGCAGCAAATTTTCATACAGAGGATTTGTAAAAGATGATTATAAAATCAGAAAAGAAATAATGAAAGTAAATCAAGATGCAGGTATAACCAAAATAGAAATTGAAAGAAGTACCAATGAAATTTCTGTAAAAATTTTCACATCAAGACCTGGTATTGTTATAGGTAGGGGTGGGCAAAGAATAGATGAATTAAAAAAATTGATTTCTAATATTACTAAAAACAAAGCTCAATTAAATATTGAGGAAATTAGAAACCCCGATTTGGACGCGACACTTGTTGCACATTCAATTGCTGAACAAATAGGAAGAAGAATATCTTACAGACGTGCAGCACGAATGGCTGCAAGTCGCTCTATGCAAAATGGAGCACTAGGTATAAAAATTATCTGTAAAGGACGATTGGCCGGAGCAGAAATTGCAAGAAAAGAAAAAGTGATGGAAGGTAGAGTTCCTCTACACACATTAAAAGCAGATATTGATTATTCAATAGCTGAAGCTCACACAGAATATGGCCGTATAGGCGTAAAAGTATGGATATATAGAGGAGATATCGAAATTTCTAAGCAAACGCATGTAGAACCCTCAGAAATCAAACCAATAGAATTAACATTAACTCCTGAACCAGCGTCAAATGAATCTAATTCAACTAACCAAAACAATACTATAGATTCTATTCAAACAACTAATGAAACAAAACAAATCGAACCTAAAGATACTGAAATAAAAAACCCAAAAGCTACTACTAAATCTAAAGACAAACCCGCTGAAGAAATTAAACCTAAAGATACTGAAACAAAAAAACCAAAAGCTACTGCTAAAACAAAAAAACCAAAGGCTACTGCTAAAACAAAAAAACCAAAAGCTTCTACTACTAAAAAAACTACTAAAACTAAGGATAATACTGATGATACAAATTTATAGTAGAGTGAAAGTTACAGATAATTCTGGTGCTAGAGTTATAAGTTGTATAGGTGTCCCTGGTGGTAGCGGGAGAAAATATGCTCATGCTGGAGATATTATAGTTGCATCTGTAAAGCAAGCAACAGCATCATCTCAAATAAAATCCGGTGAAATAGTAAAAGCTGTCATTGTCAGAACGACAAAACAAATAAGAAGAAAAGATGGAAGTTATATAAAATTTGATGATAATGCTGCAGTGATAATCAGTGATGACAAATTGCCACGTGGTACAAGAATATTTGGCCCTGTTGCAAGAGAATTAAGAGATAAAAACTTCATGCGAATAGTATCTTTAGCACAGGAGGTATTATAATGAAAAAAATAAAAGTTAACGACAATGTCCTAATCATCACTGGCAAAGATAAAGGGAAAAAAGGTAAAGTACAACAAGTTTTCCCCAAAAAAGGAAAACTATTAATTGAAGGATTAAATATCTACAAAAGACATATGAAAGCCCAATCAGAAACACAGCAAGCAGGCATTATAGATAAAGAAATGTTTGTGGATATCAGCAATGTAGCATTAATCGATCCAAATAATAATGAACCAACCAGAGTGGGTATTTCAAAATTAAAAGACAATTCAAAAGTTAGAATAAATAAAAAGACTGGAGAGGTAATTGTATGACAAAAGCTAATGAAACAATTAAAATTCCAAGATTGCTTAAATTATATAGGGAAAGCATTGCTCCTGAACTTGCTAAAGATTTAAATTTAACTAATATACTAGCTGCCCCAAAAATAGAAAAAATAGTTATTAATGTTGGATTAGGTGAAGCTCTCGTGAATTCTAAAGCTTTAGAACATTGTATAAAAGATATTTCATTGATAACTGGACAAAAACCTATTACAACCAAAGCCAAATCTTCTATAGCAGGATTTAAAATAAGAGAAGGAATGGCTATCGGAGTAGCTACGACATTAAGAAGCCATAGAATGTACGAATTTCTTGACAGACTAATCAACCTGAGCTTACCAAGAGTAAGAGATTTTAGGGGATTATCAAATAAATCATTTGATGGTAATGGCAATTATACATTAGGTATTAAAGAGCAAGTCATTTTTCCTGAAATTGACTATAATTCAATAGATAAAATACGTAGTTTACAAATAACAATAGTAACTACTGCAAAAAATAATGAATCAGGGATCAAATTGCTTACTTCATTTGGGTTCCCTTTTATAAATTCGGATCAAAACAAAAATTAGGAATAATTAAATGTTGCAACCAAAAAGCTATAAATATAGAAAACAACATAGAGGAAGGCTAAAAGGCATTGCATCCAAGGGCACAAAAGTATCTTTTGGAGAATATGGTTTAAAAGCACAAGAATCATCATGGATATCAGCTCGACAAATAGAAGCAGCAAGAAGAGTTATGACAAGATACACAAGAAAAGGTGGGAAAATATGGATACGAATATTTCCTGACAAACCTGTCACTGCCCGAGCAGCGGAAACAAGGATGGGAAAAGGGAAAGGAAATGTTGATCACTATGTTTCGCCAGTTATAAAAGGAAAAATATTATTTGAAATTTCAGGGATTGAAAAAGAAGAAGCTCAATTAGCGTTAAATTTAGCATCTGACAAACTACCAATAAAAACATCATTCATTGAAAGGAAATTATTTTAATGTCAAACATTGACAACATCAGGGATAAAAATGACCATGAATTGTTAGAAGAACTAACAAATATAAATAGAGACATGTTAGATTTAAAATTCAAATTAGAAACAAAACAATTGGCAAATGCTTTTGAGATTAAAAAACTAAAAAAAGATAAATCGAGAATATTAACAGTGATTCAAGAAAGGAAAATACTAAGGTCATAAAATATGAGTAATAAAAAAACAAGAACTGGAGACGTAATAAGCAATAAAATGGACAAAACTGCAATTGTTAGCGTAACTCGTCAATTTAAACACAGACTCTATGGTAAATATATTAAAAGATTCAAAAAATATATTGCCCATGACCCAGAAAACAAAGCAAAAATTGGATCAAAAGTAATAATAAAAGAAATAAGACCATTATCTAAAACAAAAAAATGGTTAATAACAGAAGTAATTGAAAATAAAAATTTAGAATTGAAAAATAACTAAAGAGGTAATTTATGGCTAAAGAATCATCTGTAGCAAGAAATAATAAAAGAATAAAAATGGTTGAAAAATATTCTGCCAAAAGAATGGAGCTTAGAATAAAATCTAAAAATTTAAAACTGACCCCTGAAGAAAGATTAGCTGCTAGAAAAGAATTAGATAATTTACCTCCAAACTCAAATCCAATTAGAATCAGAAATAGATGCTTTATTTCAGGAAGATCAAGGGGCTACATTAATTATTTTGGTTTATCTAGAATTACATTCAGAGAAATGGCACATAAAGGTCTTTTACCTGGTGTTAAAAAAGCTAGCTGGTAATAGGAGTTATAAAATGAATACAGACCCAATATCAGATTTTTTAACTAGAATACGAAATGCTAACTTAGTAGGAAAAACTACTGTTAAAATTCCCTATTCAAACATAAAATCCAATATAGCTAATATCTTAAAAGAAGAAGGATTTATTACTAACTATCAAGTTGAAACTGAAGATAGTATGAAAAATTTAAACCTTAATCTTTCTTATAAACCAGAAGGAACTCCTCAAATTAATGGATTAAAACGAATAAGTAAACCTGGCCTCAGAATCTATTCAAGAAAGGGTGAAATCCCTCGATATTATGGAGATTTAGGTATAACAATTGTTTCAACCTCAAAAGGAATAATGACACATAAACAAGCTTGGAAAGAAAGTTTGGGAGGCGAAGTCATTTGCGTTATATGGTAATGGAGAAAAAATAATGTCTAGAATAGGAATGAAGCCAATAAACATACCTGAAAATGTCGAAGTAAATGTCGACAAAAATAATAATGTTTCTGTAAAAGGACCTAAAGGGGATTTGGCAAACACTTTTAGCAGTGAAATAAATATTTTGATCGAAAACAATTCTGTTATTGTGACAAGAAATGACGATGAAAAAGAATCAAAATCTCTCCACGGATTAACAAGAAGCTTATTAAATAATATGATAATTGGTGTGTCTGAAGGTTATAGTAAATCATTGGAGATGGTAGGAGTTGGATATAGAGCTGAACAAAAAAGTTCAGCAATCAATCTAAGTGTAATGAAAAGCCATTTAGATATTATTGAAGCTCCGGAAGGAATTACCATAAAAGTTGAAGATAATACTAAAATTACTGTTTCAGGGATAGACAAACAAAAAGTAGGACATATAGCAGCCTTAATCAGATCATCTCGCCCTCCTAATCCCTATACAGGTAAAGGAGTAAGATATTTAGGCGAACAAGTCTCATTAAAACCTGGTAAAAGTGCCAGAGCTGAAACTTAATAATTATAACTAATTAAGAAGGAAATTAATTTGAACAATTATAGAATGCGTGTAATAAGGCACAAAAGAACTAGGAAAAAAATTAACGGAACAAAAGATAGACCTAGACTTTCAGTATTTAGAAGTTTGAACCATATTTACGCTCAAATAATCAATGATGATAATGGAATCACATTATTGCAAGCTAACAGCTTAGAATTAAAACCCACAAAAACACAAACCAAAACAGATATTGCCGAAGAAGTTGGAAAATTATTAGGGCAACGTGCTAAAGAAAAAAAAGTAAAAAAAGTAGTATTTGACAAAAATGGTTACAAATACCACGGCAGGATTAAAGCTTTAGCAAATTCTGTTCGTAATGAAGGAGTGAAATTCTAATGACATATACACAAAATTTTAATCAAACTAACACTCCCAATCCAATACTTGAAAGAACTGTTAAAATATCAAGAGTAGCAAAAGTTATAAAAGGCGGAAGAACTTTAAGATTTACAGCAACAGTTGTAGTTGGAAACGGTAATGGTGAATTAGGAATTGGAAGTGGGAAAGCAGCAAATGTTCCTGACGCTGTAAAAAAAGCTGTATCGCAAGCTAAAAAAAATATGATAATAATACCCATAATAAATGGGACACTCCCATATGAAATAAAATCTAAATTTTGTGGTAGTGTTGTATTATTAAAACCCGCGCCAGATGGTACCGGCATAAAAGCTGGTGCAACTCTTAGGGCCATATCTGAAGTATTAGGAATTAAAAATATTACTACAAAAGTATGGCGTAGTACCAACCCTTCAAATGTTGTCAAAGCCGCATATAAAGGGTTGAATTCTATGGTTGATATTAAAACCGAATTAAAATTACGCACTAATACAATAAATAATAGTATTGAGGAATCTGCTTCTAATGAATAAAAACAAAATTGAAATAAAGTTATTTAAAAGTCCAATAGGAAGTTCCAAAAAACAAAAGAAAATCCTAGATAGCTTAGGTTTGAGAAAATTAAATCAAATCATTTCACATAATAACAAACCTGAAATACTAGGTATGATAAAAAAAGTTAAACATTTAGTAAAAATAATTCAAGAATAAATAACATGCAACTTAATAATTTAAAAAACTCGCAAAAAAAATCTAAAAAAAGAGTAGGAAGAGGAAATGGTAGCGGCCATGGCACATATTCTGGTAAAGGATTAAAAGGACAGAAATCAAGATCTGGATTTAGCCTCATACCTGGCTTCGAAGGAGGTCAATTAAGATTAATTAAAAAACTATCTAAACTTAAAGGGTTTAAAAATCATAATAAAATTATTAACCAACATGTCACTCTAGAACAATTAAATCTTATTCCATCAAATATAGAAATAAATGAAGAAAATCTATTAAAGCATGGGCTTATAAAAAATACTAAAGCTCCTGTAAAAATCTTAAATGTTGGGAAATTAAATTCTAAAAAACATATAACTATTAAAAATATATCTGAAACTGCCAAAAAAAGTATTATAGATTCTGGATCTACAATTCAACCAGAATAAATTAAACATGAATATCAACAGAACAAGAAATAGAAACAAAAGTAATATGCCAAAATTATTACTTTCCTTGATTGCTGCTGTTCAAATACCGGATTTAAGAAATAAAATAATATTTACTTTATTAATGTTAATAGTATTTAGATTTGTTGCACATGTCCCTGTGCCTGGAGTCGATACTCAAGCTTTAAGCCAAGCATTCGAACAAAATGCATTGTTGGGGTTTTTAGATCTATTTAGCGGTGGCGCTTTAAAAAATATGAGTATTGCTGCGTTAGGCGTGTATCCCTATATCACTGCATCTATTGTAATACAAATTTTAACTCCAGCTATTCCACAACTAAAAGAACTATCTCAAGAAGGTGAACTTGGAAGACAAAGAATAAACCAAATTACTCATTATATAATGATCCCTATTGCCTTATTACAAGGATGGGGGCAACTAACATTACTTAATCAAGCCGGGGTTTTTAATGCCTTTGATTTTGGATTAAATTTCACAACTTTAACAATAATGGTATCTATGGTAGCTGGAACAGTATTTCTAGTATGGATTGGGGAGCTTATTTCTGAAAGAGGACTAGGAAATGGAGTATCATTAATAATTTTCGGAGGTATAGTCTCAAATCTTCCAAATATGTTAGGGCAAGGCCTATATTTACAAAATTCTAGCGGAAGCTTAATTATTTTAACTGGCTTTACAGCAATTATAATTTTTACAATCGTATTATTTTCAGAAGCAGTAAGAAGAATTCCTGTTCAATATGGAAAAACCATTATGAGAGGGGGGCAAGTACAAAAGCAGACAGGATCAAGTATTTTACCTATTAAAGTAAATTCTGCTGGAATGATACCATTAATATTTGCTTTTTCTATAGTTATATTACCTGCCACAATAGCTGGATTTTTTGTTAACCCTTTAAGCACTAGTTTTGGTTCAAATCTAGCAAAATCTATTTCGAACTTTTTCGACCCTACAAATTTACCTTATTGGATCTTAGTATTTATTTTGGTGGTAATATTTACATTTTTCTATACTCTAGTAACCTTCCAACAACAAAACTTATCTGACAATCTACAAAAACAAAGTGGCTTTATCCCCGGAATAAGACCAGGCATGCCTACGCAAGAATACTTAAATAAAGTAATTGTTAGAATTACTTGGGCTGGGGCATTATTTTTAGGGGCTGTAGCTATTGCTCCATTTTTTATAACAGGATTAACGGGTATAAGATCTTTAACTTTAAGTAGCACTAGCCTGTTAATTATGGTAGGTGTAGCTTTAGATACCATGAGACAACTTGAATCTCAATTATTAATGAGAAATTATCAAGGATTCATGGATTAATTTATGCGGATAATACTATTAGGGCCTCCGGGAGCTGGTAAAGGTACACAAGCAGAAAATATATCAAATAATTTCAATATTAAAAAAATTTCAACAGGCGATTTATTCAGATCTCATATTAAAAAAAATACCGAACTTGGTAAAATTGCTAATGAATACTATGTAAAAGGAGAATTAGTACCAGATAAAATTCCCACAGATATGGTTAAAGAATGGATAATAAATCAAACTGATAATGAATGGTTATTAGATGGATTCCCAAGAAATATTAATCAAGCAGAGTCATTAACTAATATTTTAAGTACAATAAATAGTAATATTGACACTGTATTCTTAATAAATGTAGATACTGAATTATTAATACAAAGATTGTTAAACCGTCAGACTATAGAAAAAAGAGCAGATGATAATCTTGATACTATAAAAAACAGAATATCTATATACGAAAAAGAAACCAATCCTTTAATTAATTTTTACAATCAAAAAAAAATACTTTACAAAATTGATGGAAACAACTCAGTGAAATCTGTATTTCACGAAATTAAAAACCATCTAAAAAATAAATAAATAAAATAGTTATAGAATATATTGAGATATAAAGTGAAATAGTATACTATGTTAGTCTTGTTTTTTATTAAAGGAAACTGAATGATTGGTTTAAATAGACCAAAAGGAATTAATATAAAAAATAATATTGAATTAAATTACCTGAGGCAATCAGGAAAAATGCTTAAATCAGTAAAAAAAACAATTAAAAAAAATATTGAAGAGGGAATTACAACAAAAGAATTGGATTATATAGCAGAAAAAGAAATTTTAGATTTAGGTGGAAAGCCAGGTTTCAAAGGACTATACGGTTTTCCTGGAACAATATGCTCATCTTTTAATGAAGAAATAGTGCATGGGATACCAAGTGATAGAAAAATAACAGATGGTGATATTATAAGTATTGATTGCGGAGTAATATATGAAGATTTCAATACCGATAGCGCATTCACATTAGGTATAGGCAATTTACCTGCTAAAACTTCAAAATTGATTGAAACAACATTAAACTCATTACATTTGGGAATTAAAGAAGCTGTCCCAAATAATCATATAGGCGATATTGGTCATGCTGTAGAAACATATTCAACAAATAACGGTTTTTCAGTTGTCAAAGAATATGTAGGCCATGGTATAGGAAAAAATTTACACGAAGATCCTCAAATACCGAATTATGGAATCAAATCATCTGGCCCAAAAATTATAGAAGGGATGGCACTAGCTATTGAACCAATGCTTATTGAAGGCGATGAACATACTAAAATCGATAATGATGGATGGACAGTGAAAACCAAAGATGGCACCATGTCTGCTCATTTTGAAGATACAATTATAATCACAAATTCAGGTAATGAAATAATTACATAATAATATGGCTAAAACAAAAAAAGAAGTAATAGAAGTAGAAGGTATAGTTAAAGAAGCATTGCCAAATGCTTCTTTTAAAGTCGAATTAGCTAATGGGCATGAAGTTTTAGCTTATATTTCTGGTAAAATTCGTGTTCATTACATAAGAATACTTCCTGGCGATAGAGTTTTAGTAGAATTATCCCCTTATGACTTAACAAGGGGAAGAGTAACATATAGATTTAAATAATGAGGAAATAAAATGGCAATGATTGCTGGGGTAAATATACCAGATAATAAAAGAATAAATATAGCTTTAAGATATGTGTATGGCATTGGGCCTGCAATAGCTGAAAAAATCATTTCTCAAACTAGTATTATGGGGAACCCTAAAGTTAAAGATTTAACCGAAAACGATTTAGATAAAATTCGAGGAGTAATAGATAATTCTTATACCGTCGAAGGCGACCTTAGAGTTGAAAGGAATTTGAATATAAGAAGATTGATTGACATAGGTTCATACAAAGGTACAAGACATAGAAAAAACTTACCTGTAAATGGGCAAAGGACTAAAACAAATGCGAGAACAAAAAGAGGTAAAAAATTAGCAGTTGCTAAAAGAGGCCGAGATACAAATCAAACAACATAATATATCAGGATAATTTATGACTACAAGAAAAAGAACTAGAAAAAAAACAAGACAAAATGTTGTGTATGGAAGAATTTATATACAAAGTACATTTAATAATACACTTATTACTATAACTGATAGATCAGGAAGTGTTCTTTCATGGAATAGCTCCGGAACAGAAGAATTCAAAGGATCAAAAAAGTCCACAGCTTTCGCTGCTCAACAAGCCTCAGATAAACTGGCCCAAAAAGCAATAAATTTTGGAATACAAGAAGTTGAAATATTTGTAAAAGGACCTGGGGCTGGAAGAGATTCTGCAATTAGAGCCATTAGCGCTTCAGGTATTAAAGTAAAAACTATAAGAGATGTTACTCCAGTGCCACATAATGGCTGTCGCCCACCAAAAAGAAGAAGAGTTTAATTAGAGGATTTAATGTCAAGATATACTGGACCAAAATGTAGAAAATGTAGGCAATACGGAATGGTATTGTGCGGAAAACCTGCAAATAAATGTGCTTGGGAAAGAAGGAAATCTCCTCCAGGAGATAGATCAGTTCTTTCTCAAAGAAGAAGGCCTTCAGAATATGCAATGCAATTGAAAGAAAAACAAAAAGCAAGATTCATGTACGGTATAGTCGAAAAACAATTCAGAAATTATTACAAAACAGCAGTAAGAAAACCGGGAATATCTGGCGATAACTTAATGACATTATTGGAGTCAAGATTGGATAATGTTATTTATCGTCTTGGATTCTCAGATACCAGGCAGCAAGCTAGGCAAGTAATTTCACATGGACATATTTCCGTAAATGAAAAGAAAGTAAATTCTCCTTCCTTTCAAGTAAAAACAGGAGATAAGATAACTTGGCAAGAAAAAACAAAAAAGACAAATCTTTTAAATATAATCAAATCAGAATCAGGCAAAAATGCAATTATACCCAATTGGTTAAAAGTTGATACAACATCAAATACAGGGGAAGCAATTTCAACACCCTCAGCAAATGATTTTGATCCAAATATAGATCGAATGCAAATAGTCGAATATTACTCAAGATAAATAATTAAAAGGAGAAACCTATGATAATGGATTATTCTATAGTTCCTGAATTGGAACCGGAGTCAGATTTACTTTTAGACAATATTAATTCTAAAATAATCACAGACATTCTAGAACCAAATTATGGTAAATTCATCTTTGGCCCTGTAACAAATGGCCAAGCAATTACAATTGGAAACTCATTAAGAAGAGTATTGTATAGTTCAATATTAGGTACTGCTATAACATGGGTAAAAATTGATGGAATTCTTCATGAATATTCCACAATAAAAAAAATTAAAGAAAGTGTTGAGGAATTATTATTGAATTTCAAATCTATTAGAATAAAATCTAAATCTGAAAGATCCGGAAAGTTAAGATTAGAAGTAGAAGGAGAAGGAAAAGTAAGTGCAGCAGATATAATGGCTTCTTCAGATTTTGAAATAGTTAATCCTGATCTCCACTTAGCTACTTTAGATTCTAAAACTTCTAAACTCTCAGTTGAATTCAATATAGAAAGAGGTACAGGATACAAAGTAAAAAATATTGAAGAAAAAGAAAGTACTATAGGAATATTGCCTGTAGATGGGATTTTTAGCCCAATAAGAAAAGTTAATTATCAAGTTGTAAAAACCACACCATCAGAAGCAGGTGAACTAGAAAATCTTATTTTAGAAATATGGACTGATTCTACTAAAACACCATTAAACTGTATTAAAGAAGCTGCTAATGTACTGCTAACTCAATATATGATAATTAGTAAAGCTTCTGAAGAAAATCAAGATGATGATGATATGGAATCAGAAATATGGAGGCAGTTGTCACCCGAGCAGTACAACACTACAATAGAGCAGCTTGATTTATCATCAAGAACGCTTAATTGTTTAAAAAGAGCCAGCCTGGATACTGTTGGTCAAATTATTGAAACCAAAAGATCTGAATTGTTAAAAATCAGAAACTTTGGAGTGAAATCTTTTAATGAATTAAATGAAAAATTTGGTAATATGGGATTTTTGCCTGAAGGATTTGTTTGGGCCGCAAATGAATTAGAAAACTCTGAAGATAAAGAAGAAGATTAAGGATAAATTCCATGAGACATAAATTAAAAGGTAATAAATTATCAAGAAATACAGGGCATAGAAATAGTTTGTTAAAAAATCTAAGTTCTGCTTTAATACTTAATGAATCAATAAACACCACTTTACCTAAAGCGAAAGAATTAAAAAGATATGCAGAAAAAATAATTCATAAAGCTAAAACTGACACCTTGCATAACAGAAGGGTTGTCATTTCCAAAATTG
>CAZMBU010000005.1:0-4127 GCA_964564565.1 uncultured Dehalococcoidia bacterium
ATATAGATCCTAATGTTATGTCTGCAAAACAATTAGCAGATGAATTAGCAAATGGGAATCCCAGAATTATGGTTGCACCTCCTGAAGATCCTAATGCTCATGTAAAATCAGATATAACAGCAGCTGGACACGGAATTGAAACAGGTGACAATTTCTTGTTAATTAATACTTCTGAAGTAAGTGAAAGCCAGGTAAATCAAATTGGTAATAGAATAAAAGAAATATTATCAAAATAAATGCATGATATTGAAATCAAAAATGCATCAATTATTGATGGGCTTGGGAATGAAGCATATAAAGGCAATTTATATGTAAAAGACAAAAAAATAAGTATAATTACATATGAAGAAAAACTTGAATCCAAATTAAGTATAAATGCTACCGGAAAAATATTAACTCCCGGATTTATAGATCTTCATTCACATAGTGATTTTTCTTTTCTTCTTGACTCTACCGCTCAAAGCAAAGTCAGGCAAGGAGTGACACTAGAATTAATGGGTAATTGCGGATTGAGCTTTTGTGCCCCATTAAATGGGGTATCAAAGCAACAATTTGATTCTTCGATTTCAGCATATACTGATTCTTTTGAAGTTACCTGGAAAGATTTTGCAGGTTACATTGATGCTTCAAAAAAATCTGGTGCCACTTTAAACTTAGCATTTCAGATTGGACATGGAACTATACGTTCAGCTGTAATGGGAATGGTTGACAGACCTCCTACATCAGAAGAACTTAATGAAATGAAACAATTAGTAGGAGAATCTTTAGATGCAGGAGCACTAGGATTTTCAACAGGATTATTTTATGCCCCCGGATTTTATTCCAGAACTGATGAAATCATTTCTTTAACAGAAGAAGTAGGAAAACGAAACAAATTATATTCTACTCATCAAAGAGATGAAGGGGTAAGCTCAGTTGGGTTATTTGTATCATTAAATGAAGCAATTGAAATTGGTAGAAGAACAGATACTAAAATTCAAATATCTCATGTAAAATGTCATGCCCCTGCTGTTTGGGGTAATTCTGAAAAATATTTAACCATTTTAGAAAAAGCCAATAATGAGGGCTTAGACATCAAAGGAGATCAGTATCCATATACAAGATCAGGTACATACTTAAGTGGAGGAGTGTTTCCAAGATGGGCACTTGAGGGTGGGCGAGAAAAAACACTCGAAAGAATGAATGATGAAGAAACAAAAGGAAGAATCGTTGATGGAATAAACAAAATTTTTAGAAATGAAAGAAAAGCTGAAAATATAATGATTGGTAGATATGTGCCTGACGAAGATTTAGAAGGGAAAAATTTAGTTGAGATCGCTGAAATTTTTCAAACATCCCCTGCAGAAGCAGTGCTCAAAATTTATAAAAAAGGTGAAGCCAGTATAATTAATCTAACAATGACAGATGAAGATGTAAAAACTTTTGCAAAACATCCATATATAGCAGTTGCTTCTGATGGAGTATCTCTATCTACTCAAGGAATATTATCTAGCGGAACTCCTCATCCCAGAAGTTATGGAACAAATCCGAGATTTATAGAGAAATTTGTCAATGATAAAAAATTAATATCATTAACTGAAGCTATAAGAAAAATGACCTCTCTGCCTGCTCAAAGGCTTGGCTTAACAAACAGAGGTAGATTAACTCCAGGATATGCAGCAGACTTAGTGATTTTAGAACCTAAAGAAATAAAAGAAAAAGCCACTTTTCTTAATCCTCATCAATACCCAGAAGGTATTACAGATGTAATAGTAAATGGGGAAATAGTAATCAATCAAGGAGAATTTACAGGTAAAACGCCAGGCACTATGATTACAAATTTTAATTCATAGAATTTATAGCATCTAAATATAAATTTACTATTCTTTCTGAACTGTATCTAGTTTTTGCGTTTTCAGATAAATTAACAAATTTCATTCTTAAATCCTTATCTTCAATTAATAATCTAATAGCATCAATCATATGTTTTTCACTATCCATAGGAATTAAAATTCCTAGCTCTCCATTATTTAAGATTTCATTAGGTCCTGTAGGGCAGTCTGTTGCTATTGATGGTACGCCCAAGCATATTGCCTCAATCAGTGAATTAGGAGAACCTTCAACTTGACTAGCCGTAACGAAAATATCAGCATTTATCATCCAATGAACTACATCGTCTCTAAATCCTAAAAAATGTACATTTTCCTGAAGATTTAATTTTTTTACCAAATTTTTTAATATTTGTTTTTCGGGGCCCTCACCTATGATAATTAATTGTGCATCATGCATTTGATTTACAACAGATAAAGAATTAATTAATATATCCACTCTCTTAACTTTATTTAATCTACTAACTGCAATTAAAGTTTTTTTATTATTTAAAAACAATTTATGAAAATTATTATCTTTTTCAATTTTGATATTTTCAAATTCACAAATATTTTCAATTGTTATTAATTTTGGCTTTTTTGTTAATTCTTTAATCTCTTCAATACCGGCATGAGAATTTGCAACTATCATATCAGCATATGAATACAAAATTTTTTTTATAAATAAAAGTATTTTTGCTCTTAATTTAGAATGTTGTAATTTTAATAAAGTTTTTGGAGAAATACCTTCTCTTATAATAATTTTTGTATTAGAACCAGAGATTTTTTTTACTAATGACACCAAACCACCAGCTTGAAAGCATATTATAGAATCGTAATCATCGCGTTTGAGTAATTTATATAAATAACTAAGGCTTTTTAAATGAGTGCCAAGCATATTATTAAAATTCAATAATCTAAAAATGCTAAGTTTATTCTTTGATTTATCTAGACATATTCTATTTATTTCAGGATTTAAAGTTTGAGTGATAAATTTTTTATCATCATAAGTGATTACATCAACAGAGACATTTTTTTTGTGCATTGCATTTGCTAATGCAACCAAATTTTTTTCTTGCCCACCATATTCTACCGCTGGAAAAAACAATCCTATTTTCATTTCTAATTCAGATAATAAATTATTAAAATCTATAACATACTACTTACTGAAAGTAGCATAATAAATAGTATTAAGGTTTATTTTATATTGAAAAAATATCTACACAGATTTAAAATCGAGAAAAATTACAAATATAATCTATTATTATTTTATTCGATTTTTTATTAAATCCAACATATTTTTAGCTTTAGTTTTCCAAGTATAGTTATCAACTAAATTAAACGCATTGTGTGACAATAAGTTAGATAACTGTTCATTATTAACTAATTTATTAATTTTTTCTGTTAAGTCTTTAGGGTCATCCGGTGTAAATAGTAAAGCACTATGCTTATCTGTCACAACTTCTTTAATAGATGGCAAATCAGATGCAACTATGGGTTTACAGGCTGCCATATATTCAAAAAGTTTGTTTGGGGAAACATACAATTTTCTCCAAACGTTTTTAGCAGTATCAGGCAAAATCAAGATATCCGATTTCGCATAATATTGTGAAAGCTCAGAATGACTTTGATGTTGAATGAAAGATAAATTTTTATTGGACAAATTAAAATTTTTAATCAAGTCATCGGCTTCAGATTTATTTCCACCAATTACAACAAAATCATGTTCAGGAATATTTTTTGCAGCTAAAACAAAATTATTAACACCTCTATCAGGGTACAAGTTCCCAACATACATAATTGTTTTTCTAATTTTATTTTTGTTAAAAGTCGTTTGTTGATATTTGGATTTATCTACACCGCTTGGGCTAATTGCAATTCTTTTTCTTTCAATTTGAAACAATTCAGAAATTTTGTCTGCAAGATTAGATGTAATTGCAGATAAAATTAAATTTTTATTTCCTACTATAGCTTTTTTATAAATATCTAAATAAAATTTAGTTGGAACATCATAAAATTCAAGAAAAACTAATTTATTCATTTTACGCAAATGATATAAAGCAAATGGGATATTATTTCTCATATGTATAATATCCGGTGAAAAATTATTAACGACATAATTAACTACATGTTTTTGCCAAATCCTTTTACTCAAATAATTTACAGATCTTAATAAAAGATCTGGAGAAAAATTTTGAATCATAGATAAATCTAAATATGGGGTATTAACAATGTTAAATTTGTTATTAATTCCATAAATTTTATAAATATCATCGGGAT
>CAZMBU010000005.1:4137-15301 GCA_964564565.1 uncultured Dehalococcoidia bacterium
CTCCAAGGTTTAACTAAATGAATTTCTGCGCCAAGTTCATTAAAAGCATTACATAAATTTATAATTGAAACACTATTTGCCATTTCAGACGGTATTGTGGCATCGGAAAGATAAACAATCTTAATCAATAACTCCACCCTTCTTTATTATATTTTATTTGTTTATAATTATACGAATTAAAAATTAATAATTAAAATATTTTGATTCAATATTTAAACATAGGTAATATAAATTTAATCTATCACTCTTCATTTAAAGAAATACCTGAAGAATTAAGAAAAACTATCCATAATGTTACCCCCCAAAATATACTAAAACAAGCTTTATTGTTTAAAAAGTATCTAGATATAATTTCTATAGACGAGTTATTCTCTCTACCCATAAAAGAAAGAGATGGGAAAGTATCTATAACTTTTGATGATGGTTACAATAATATTTTTGATGAAATTCTAGTAAAATTATCAGATAATTCAGTACCAGTAACAGTTTTTTTAGTAGGCAATTCCCTAAATAAAAAACCTTATTGGAGAGATAAAGTGATATTTCTAAATAATAACAAGAAATATTTAATTGAGTTTATAAAATTTTTTCAAAAAAACACAAATATAAAATTCAATATTAATAATTTTTTCCAAGAATCAAAGCAAAGTAATATTAATTCTTTGCTTTTAGATAAAGCTTTAGACAAATTTTTCAAAATCCATCACTTAGATGAAAAAGTTAATCTCAATCTAGTTACAGACCCCGATAAATTAATAAGAAATAAATTTATAAAATATGGAAATCACACAACAAATCATTATGTTATGTCTTCTTTGACTTATGATGAACAAAAAAAAGAAATATTAAATAACAAAAATTATTTAGCAAGTTTAAATATTCAAATGAGTGATGTGTTTGCTCTACCTTTTGGCACATATCAAGACATAAATTTTGATACTATTAAAATCTTAAAAGAACTCAATATAAATAAGGTTCTTTTATGTGGCAACACGATCAATAACAGTAATAACTACTTCGAAATAGATAACATCAAATTTTTAGATAGATTAACTCCATCGAACAATATTTACAGAGTAATTTACAATATGCTTAAAATTAAAATTGCAAATCAAAATTTAAAATCAAAATTTACAAATTTACAAATTTAATTTTCCCATTTAGAATCACAATAAAAATTTGCTTTAGTAGGTTCAATAATGCCTGTTTTATAATAATCTCCCGGCAAAATTTCAAATGTGCCTGCATCATTAATCCAATCTGCAACTCCTGTGTTTACTATTGCCTGTAAATTAATTGAATAAGTCCCTTCTCCCAATGGAATTCTAGGTATTTTACAAATAATTTGTCCTTCAGAGCTATCTAATTGAAAAGTATAACCTGCAACTTCATTATTTAAATTCAAAACTTCGACCTGATTGCTATTATGAATAGCAATTCGAATTTGAACATTTGATTTTAATATACTTGAATCATTTACAAAATATCTAAATTTTAAAGATATATCTTCCCCAACATTAAACGAAGAAGCTTGGGAATTTTGAGCATTTATCATCTCTAATTGAGTAAAATTAAGAGCTAAATCACCTGTCCTGTCAACTTTTGTTAAATCTATTTGAGATTGGCTAACTTGATTTATAGTTTCAAGGTATTTATTTACTATTTTTGTTGGGTTACCGTCTCCTCTAATAATTCCATCATCTATCCAAATTACTCTATTACATAAGGAAATCACAGACTCTAAATTATGACTAACAAATAATACAGTCCTTCCACTTTTAGCTACATCATCCATTTTTCCCAAACATTTTTTTTGAAAATTCGCATCACCCACTGCTAAAACTTCATCAACAATTAAAATTTCAGGTTCTAAATGAGCAGCCACTGAAAAAGCCAATCTTACACGCATACCACTTGAATATCTTTTTATTGGAGTATCGATAAATTTAGATACTCCAGAAAATGTAACAATCTCATCATATTTTTCATCAATTTCAGATTTTGTCATTCCTAAAATTGAGCCGTTTAAATAAATATTATCCCTCCCAGATAATTCATTATGAAAACCAGTTCCTACTTCTATTAAACTAGCCACTCGTCCTTTGATTAATGCATTACCTTTCGTTGGTTTTGTAATACGAGATAATATTTTTAATAAAGTACTTTTCCCTGATCCATTTTTCCCTATAATTCCTACTTTTTCATTATGATTAATTTCTAAATTAATATCATTTAAAGCCCAAATATAATTCTCTAATTCTACGCTACTATCTTGCGCTGAAGACAATCTTTGCAATTCTTTCAAATTTCGTACAGGCTTATATAAAAGATCTAATAACATACCAACCAAAGTATCTGGGCGATCATGTTGTTTTTTAATTGGATATCTTTTAGAAATCCCATCTGTTTTAATTAAATAATTATTCATACCACATCAGCAAAAATTCTTTCTGTTTTAGAAAAATATACTATTCCTATTATCAATAATAAAAAACTAGTTAAAAAGCTAACAACAATCATCTCAAGATTAATATTCCCAGTATTCAAAAAAATATTTCTAAAACCTTCTATCACAGTAACCATAGGATTTAAAGAATATATAATATGATATTTCTGAGGAAGCATATTCGTACTATATGCAACAGGGCTCGCGTACATGAATAATTGTATACCAAAAGGAAGAGCATATTTAATATCCCTATATTGTATTGCCATTGTCCCAAGAAGCAATCCAAAAGCAAAAGCTGAGATAAACATCAAGAAAACATACATAAATATCAATAAAATTTTCTCGTCTGGCAGATAATCATAAAATATAAGAAGAATTATTAAAATAAAAAAAGAAATAAAAAAATCAATAAATTTTCCTACAGTCACTGAAAGAGGTATCAATATTCTTGGTATATAAATATTAGTTATAAGTGATAAATTAGCTGACAAACTATTCGATGAATCAGCCATAGCATTAGAAAAAAATGTCCATGGAACTAAAGCTGTAAAACTAAAGATTTGATAAGGCACACCTTCAGAATCAATTTTGGCCAATTTACCAAAAATTACAGTAAATACAAGCATAAAAAACAAAGGTTGTATAATCGCCCACCCAATACCAATAACAGATTGAGCATATCTTGCTTTTATATCTTTCAGAATTAAAAAATATAATAAATCTTTATATTCTAAAATTTCTTTAAAATTTGGAAAGTATCTCGATTTAGGATTAATAATTTTAATACTATTTTTATTATTGTTCAAATTAATTTAATTTACTTAAATTTTATAAAATAGTTGAAATATTAACTTAATAATATTAAGAAAGTTTTAAGTTAAGTTATATCACCAATATTAAAGACAGTTAGTATCAACAATTTAAATTGTTTACAAGGTCTATATTATTTTAAATTAAATTACAAATTAATTTGATTAGAGTAAACGTATATGAACTGTAATATAATTTTATATAATTAAAGCAAATGGTAATGTTAATATTATATTGTTGGCTATATTCAAATTAAATTATATCCATTCAATATTTAATAAAACCTCCTATAAATAATAAATTTATACTTAACAATAATGAATAAAAAAATATTTCTATTATCTATCCTGCCTATTTCGCTAATAATACTTAGTTGCAATGGCAATATATATCCTCAATTTGAAAAAAATCCTAAAGCATCATCTGAATTGATTAAATTTGATTTAACAATGTCACATAATACATCAAAAATATGGGCGCCAATAAGAATATTTGAAATTAGTAAGCAAAATATGCCTGAAAATGCTGAAGGTTTAAAAATTAAATCTTGTATTGCCCAATGGGCAGGTAAATTTTTAGAAGATACAATTGAGAACGATTTAATACACCTTGAATCCGAATATAAAAATACATACAAAACAAATGACCCTGATCTAAATGCAGCAATACTTGAATATATTCAAGCATTAACAAACTTTACTGACTTTGTTGCGGAAAAATATATAAACAGTGAATTTACAACTGCAACACCCACGCATCAATGGGAAAGTGAAATATTAATAGTTGATGAGAATGACTCAAAAGACTCTGTTTCTGGAAAATTATATTATGCAATAGACAAATACGGCGGAAGAAGAAATCATAATATTGGGCCACTAGCTTCAAGATTACTTGAAAACTCCAATAAAATGACACAACCTATTCTTATGTATAATATGAAAAATCTTGCAACAAACATCAGCGGGCAAAAATCACTTAAAGATTCTGAGATTGTGGATTACTATTTTTATCAATCTAATAAAGAATATTTATTTAATACTGATTTATGTAAAAAATAATAGTATTAGATTAATACTAAACACATAGATTAATTGTAACTTTATATTTATAATATCTTTTCGATATAAATTAATGGATGTGAAAATTGAAAATATTCAATTCCTTAAAATCAGTAAAAGGAAGAGACAGAAATAATAGAGTTGTAAGACGTAAAGGACGTTTATATATTATAAACAAAAAAAACCCTCGGATGAAAGTCAGGCAAGGTTGAATCGGATTAATACAATCGGATTAATCGGTATGGGCGATATGGGCCTTTCAGTTGGGACAGCTTTATTAAGATCTGGGATTGAAGTTCTAACAAATCTTGATGGACGAAGTATAAAAACCGTACAAAATGTAAAGTCCAGTAATATCTTAAGGGTTACTCAAACTGATCTCATAAAAAAAAGTGATATCATACTATCCATTATTCCCCCTAGTGCTTCAATAGAAGTTGCAAACAAATTAAGCAAATTATCACACATAAATTCAAAACCTATTACATATGTAGAATGCAATGCAATTTCACCAGATACTACCTTATGTATTGAAAAATCATTTATTAAAACCGCATTTAAAAACAGTAAATATATTGATGGATCAATAATTGGCACTGCTCCAAATCATACTTATAAACCAAATTTATATATTTCAGGGAAATATGCAAAAGAGATTGAATTCTTAGAATCTAATGCATTCCAAATAATAAACTTAGGAAATGAGCTAGAAGCAGCATCTAGTATTAAAATGTGCTATGCATCTCTTACAAAAGGTACTAATGCTTTATGGGTATCATTGTTACTTCTTTCAAAAAAATTAAACATATTTGATGAATTAATTGAAGAATTGAATTATAGCCAAAAAGACTCCATAAATAAAATGAAGAATCAAATCCCTAGGCTTCCGGCCAAATCAGGAAGATGGATAGCTGAAATGCGTGAAATAGCTAGTACATATAAGTCACAAAACCTTCACTCAGGATCATTTGATAATTCTGCTTATATTTACAATTTAGTATCTTTAATTGAAAATAAAAATATCAAAGATCTATCTAAAATTATCGCTGAATTAAATATTAATACAAAATAATTAGATAAAATTAATTTCTTTCATCCCACATAACTAAGATTTGTGTAGCAATCGCAATTGAACTATAAGTCCCAGCAATCAATCCAACAATTAATACTAAAATAAATGGTTTTAGCGTATCTCCACCAAAAAGATACATTGCCAATAAAGTAACTAACAAAGTAATACTTGTATTTAATGATCTTCCAAATGTTTGAGAAATACTTAAATTAACCATCTGGCTCAACTTTATCCCACTAAAATCAATAATATTACTTCTCAATCTATCTAATACAACGATTGAATCATTCACGCTGTATCCTAAGACAGTTAAAAACGCAATAATAAACATCGTATTTATCTCATAATCTAAGAAAAATCCTAGTAAAGCAAAAATTCCAACAACAATTAAAGTGTCATGCAATAATGCAATAATTGCAGCGACACTATATCTGACAGGATTTGGAACATTTCTAAATGCCCACCATATATAAATAAATATACCTATGGTAGCTGCAAAAACTGCCCAAATAGCATTCACAACAGTTTCATTAGCTATAAGAGGTGATATCAAATCAAAAGCTAACACTTCTACATCTTTATCAGGGGTTATAGTATCTATATTCTGTAAAATATTCTTTTTTTGATCATCATTGATCATAATAGTTCTTATAAAAAATGTATTATCACCAAAATTTTGTATTATAGAATTATTATATTGAGTATTAGCCAATGAATTCCTGACTTCAGACGAAGAATCAACATTAGGTGCCTTTAACGTTAAAGTGGCTCCTCCGGTAAAATCTATTCCTGGCTTAAGCCCACCTAAAATAATAAAAATAAAACCTATAATTATTATAAGGCTAGATACACTAAAAAAAGACAATCTATATTTTGAAAGATTCATATATTTTTTCCTTTATACAATATCTCTACGCCCTGCTGGCACATATAAGTATAATAATTTAGATAAAATAGAATGCGATGCCAGTTTAAGTATTGTTTGGGTTATCAATAATGCCGAAATCATACTTATAATAACTCCAATGGACAAAGTAACTGCGAATCCTTTCACAATTGTAGCTCCTAATTGATCAGCAAACCAAAATAATATTAAACAAGTAATAAGAGTTGAAACATTACTATCCCTGATAGCAGGCCATGCTCTAGAGAATCCCATATTTACGGCCATTGGTAAAGTTCTTCCGAGTCTTAATTCTTCTTTCAACCTTTCAAAAATAAGAATATTCGCATCAACAGCCATACCTATAGATAATATTGCAGCTGCTATTCCACTTAATGTTAATGTTACAGATAGTAATTTAAATACTGATATAACTAACAAACAATAAAAGAATAATGCGATAGATGCAAATATGCCTGGAATTCTATAATAAAGAATCATAAACACTACAACTAAAAGTAATCCAACCCCTGCGGCATAATAACTTTTAGATAAACTATCTGCTCCCAATACTGCATCAACATCTCTTTCTTGTAATAATTTTATTGGAACAGGTAATCTCCCTGATTCAAGCATCAAAGACAAATCATTCACTCTATCAATTGTAAAAGTAGGTCCATCAATAAATGCTGCCCCACCTAAAATAGGTTGATTTACAACCGGGCTAATCAATTCATCTTGATCTAAGAAAATAGCAATTCTATCATTAGTGCCTGCTATATCAGTTGTCAATTCTGCAAATTTCCTAGTTCCGTCTTCATTAAACTCAACATTGATTATCGGTTTGTTTGTTTGTTGGTGTTGTCCAGGATATGCACGTTCAAGATCTTCTCCTGTCAATCCAATAACTTCATCTCTTTGGCCAACCAAAATACTTAAAAGTTCGAAATTGGGAACATTACCCAAGGCAATTTGAGCTTCTTCAACTGATTTATAGTAATTCGATGGGATCATAAATACAAATTCGCCTTCTTCTGCAGTTTCAGTAATAAATGTACCTAACAATTCAAATCTTCTAGCATCATCGTTCCCAGAAACCTCTACCTGCAAACGATCATACCCAGGAGATTCTAAACTTTGTACTATATTTTCATGTAGTTGTTTAAAAATTTCGTAAGAGTTTTCAGTAAATTTTACGAAAACACCTAGCGGAGGAGTAACTGGATCAGGCTCATTATCATTTTTATCTGAAGAATTATCTTGTGAATTATTTTTAGAATCAATTTCGGAAGTTGATGTTGGATATAATCCTATGTATGAGCTTAAAACACCCTCGTTTATTGTTTTATCTACAGGATCACTTGCATCTGTATAACGATGTTTAAATTCTAATCTAGCTGTTTCTCCAATCAAATTCTTAGCTCTTTCTGGATCAGTGATACCTGGTAATTGAATTAAAAGGCGATCATCGCCAAGTAATTGTATTATTGGTTCTCCAAGTCCTGATGAATTTACTCTCCTCTCTATAGTTTTAATCAATGCATCCATTTGTGTTTTGGTAGGAGGGATTGATTCCCCACTCTCATTCTTTAAATCAGACTGATAAACAAGATGGCTACCACCTTGTAAATCTAATCCTAATTTCAATCCTAAAACAGCATCAGAGCCTATTTCATTATTACCTATACTAAATTTTTGATTAACAACAACAAAAACCGCGATTAAAATCATGACAAATGAAAATAAAGATGATTTCCAATATCTTCTCACTTATCTAGCTCCTGTAAATTAATTATTTAATATCTGTTTTGCTAATTTAATAGCATCGCTTTTTTTAATATTACCATTATTGATAATATCATCTTGAATAGCATTTAAAACCCTACCAACTTCTGGACCTTCATTCAATCCAAAAATTTCCATGATTTCATTGCCATCGATGATCTTATCGTATTTTTCGTTTTTATCTAATCTTAATTCCATAATTCTAAAATAAATTTTCCTCAAATCATTATAATGATCTAGGTAATTATTAAAATTATTTTCACTAGTAGCTAAATAATCTGCAAAATCTAAATAAATTAACTCATTTATAATATCATCACAATCTTTACTTAATTTTCTAATTGCCTTATTAGAAGGTAAATCAGGTAATGAAATTAAATGCCCTAATCTTAAATGATTTTTAATTAAACAAGATATATATTTCTGAACTTTTAAACTAAATTTTAATCGCGTTGTTATGTTTTCAGAAATTTTTGAACCATAATCTTCATGAGAAATAAATCTTATACGAGATTGGGAAAAACTTTTGGTATTAGGTTTCCCTATATCATGAAAAAAAGCAGCTAATTTAATATAAGGAATAATAGTATTTTCATGTGCGAAAATATCATTATTCAAGTCTATCTCCGGAAATAAATTTTCACTAACAATATTTTCAATAAAAAATAAAGTGGCTAAAGAATGCATATATACATCTTTATCATGCAATCCTTCTTGAATAACCCCTTTAGATAATATAATCTCTGGAAATATTTGGTTTAAAAGATTCATTTCTTCCATCAAGACAAGATATCTAGATGAATTCTTTAACGAAAATATATCAATAATTTCATCTCTGATTCTCTCATAACTAACAAAATTGATTTTTTCACTATTAATCATAAAATGTTTTTTAGTATCATCTTCAATATTAAAATCAAGCTTAGATGCCAATCTAACTGATCTTAACAATCTAAGGGGATCATTTAAAACTAAATCTTTAGAAACATATCTGATAATTTTATCGTTCAAATCTTGAAGTCCATTAAATGGATCAAGGATTTTATCAAAATCAAATTTCTCATCATTTAAATTTAATGCCATAGAATTTATTGTAAAATCCCTCATAGAAAGATCATTAATAAGCCCATCATTGCCTTTAGAGTATTTTGTAATATCAATATTTAATTTCGTTTTACTATTTATAATTCTGAAAGTTTCAAAACCGTGGTTTTGAAACTTTATAATCTTACTATTCAAAGATTTAGATAAAAATTTTGAAAATGCATCAATTTCATCTTCAACTAATATATCTAAATCTTTTGGAGTGTGACCTAAAATAAGATCCCTAAGGCATCCACCTACCAAATAAGTATTAAATTTAGAAGATGAAATTATTTGGAGTAAATCTATAATATTTTTTTCAATTTTATTATTAAACATTGCTTTGTTTATATTTAAATAATTAATTCAATTAGCATAATTTAATCATGTATCAAAGATTCATTTTCAGGTTTTGAATTTTGAATTTTTACTAAACCATCATGCCAATCACCTTTGTTGTGTGCAACAAGATGATCAAAATACATAATTCCATTTAAATGATCAATTTCATGTTCTAATACCTGTGCCAATAATCCCTCAGCTTTTATTTTCCATTTCTTCCATTTCATATCTAGTCCTTTAGCACGTATCCAAACAGATCTATTAACAACACCAGTATATCCTGGCACACTTAAACATCCTTCTTCCACTTCTCTTTCTCCAAAAGATTCAATGATTTCTGGATTAATCAAAACTCTAAATTCTTCTTCTTCAGGTAATTTAATAACAATTATTCTTTTCAAATGACCAACTTGATTGCCAGCCAAACCTAAACCTTTATGAAATGCTAAAGTTTCACACATATTATCTGCTAACAGAATAATATCTTTAGTAATTTCAGTAATTTTATTACACTTTTTTCTTAAAAGTGGATTTGGATAATGTAATATATTTAATAATGACATACATTCCTTTATAATTTTTCTAATGTAAAAAAAATAACAATATATACATAGTTAATAATATTGTTATAGATAGTTACAACGTATAGAATATACTATCATTTCATTTCGTGAATACTAATTCCATTACTATAGGTACATTATTTGATTGAATTAAAAAATATAACTAAATATTACGGTGATTTTCCCGCCGTTACCAATATATCTTTCAAGATTGAAAAAGGTGAAATAGTAGGACTATTAGGCCCAAACGGTGCTGGGAAATCTACAACTATGAAAATGATAACAGGATTTATGCCACCTACAAGCGGAGAACTCTCTGTTGGTGGAAATGATATTGTGTCTCAATCTATAGAAGCTCGCAGAAGAATTGGTTATTTACCAGAAACTGTACCTTTATATACAGATATGACAGTTTATTCCTATATTGAATATATGGGATTGCTCAGGGGTTTAAATAAGAAAAACATTAAATCTAAAGTAGATAATGTCATAGAAATTTGCAAACTAGAAGATTATAGAAATAGTTTAATATCAAAACTTTCCAAAGGATTTAGGCAAAGGGTTGGTATATCTCAAGCAATAATTCATGAACCCGAAGTATTAGTTCTTGATGAACCTACTATTGGAATAGACCCGAATCAAGTAGTTGAAACAAGACAACTTATAAAAAACTTATCTGGCGAACACACGCTTATACTAAGTAGCCATATACTCCCAGAAGTTAGTTCAATTTGTGAACGAGTATTAATTATTCATGAAGGTGAAATAGCAGCTTCTGATACTATTGAAAATCTGAGTTCACTTATGTCAGGGAAAAATAAAGTTGAAGCCGATATTATTGGATCCCCCCAAGCTATAGTTACTGAATTAGAAAAGATTAATGGTGTAAAATCAGTACAATTTTCTATCAATAAATCTTTGTTAAAAATGAGAGCTTCCTTAATATCAGATTTTGATGCTTTATATTTATCTTTTTCTAGAAATATTTTTGGTGTTTTAAAATTTTTATTATTAATCAAATTAATTTCAAAACCTAAATCTTTTATTAACGATAGCTCCCAAAAAATATATAATTTTATCCAATCTTCAGATTTTAATTCATTAATCATTTTATCAAAT
>CAZMBU010000006.1:0-1417 GCA_964564565.1 uncultured Dehalococcoidia bacterium
CACACCTAAACCACCTTCAAATATTCTCGGCAGATCTAAATGCCCATCTTCAAGCCTTTTTGATATATCAATACCTTGGTCTTCAATAGGATAATGTTCCCTTGCTCTATCTGGGTCATCATGTATTCCGTGAGTATTATCAGGCGGATCGATCATTCTGCTTATAGTATCCGCGTGAGTGTCTACAACTATTGAATTAAAGTGTAATTTCCTTGCTTTATCTTTAAGATCTTGCTCTTGTTTATTAGTCATGTCAATTTCCTTTAATTTGATTAATTAATTATATTTTTCCATTTATAGCTCTAATTATAGCTTCTGGGTTTATCGGCAAATCATATAATCTTTTACCTATTGCGTTATATACAGCATGTGATACAGCAGCTAGAGGAGGAACAATGTTTGATTCCCCAACACCTTTAACACCAAAAGGATGATTAGGATTGAAAACCTCAATAATAACAGGATCAATCATTGGTAAATCTAAAGATGTAGGCATTCTATAATCCAAAAAAGTATTATTTTTCATTTCGCCATTTAACATAAAATATTCTTCATTAATTGCCCATCCAAGACCCTGAGTTGTCCCACCTTGAATTTGTCCCTCAACATAATGTCGATGAATAGCTTTCCCAACATCCTGAAACGCCGTGACTTTCAAAATTTCAACTTTACCTGTTTCAGGATCAACTTTAACATCTACTATATTCGCGGCATAAGAACCTTCTTGCCCTCCCGGATTAATATGTGCTTTACCAGTGATCGGACCGCCGGTATCTCCCAGCAAAGCTGCGATTTCTTTTAAAGTCATTTTTAATTCCGGATCATTTTTATGATATAAAACTCCATCTTTGTAATCTATATTTTCATCATTAGTGTCCCAGATTAATGCAGCTCTTTTAATCAATTGTATCTTAATATCTTGAGCCGTATGATAAGCAGCCATACCAGTTTTAAAAGCAACCCCACTACCGCCTGTACTAGAAGTGTAACCAATAGTATCAGTGTCACCTATTTGAGGTAAAACATTTTCTACATCTATCTCTAAAACTTCAGCAAATTGTTGGGCAATGGCTGTTCTGCTACCACCAATATCTACAGAACCCTCAGTCAAAGAAAAATTACCATCAGGTAAAATATTTGCTATTACGCTTGAAACACCCGAATTATTTCTACAAAAACCCATTGATATTCCTCTTCCTACATAATCTCCTTTTGGTAAAGGCATAGAATAATGAGGATGATTTCTAATGTTTTCCATAACATCTTTTGCCCCTATATCTCCATTTATTACACCATCTGCCCTTCTTTTACCCTTCTTTGCCACATTCTTAATTCTCAATTCTACCGGATCAATTCCCAAACTATCAGCTATTTCATTTATTAAGTCAGTGAGTTTTTCATCTGCAACTATGAGGTC
>CAZMBU010000006.1:1427-12885 GCA_964564565.1 uncultured Dehalococcoidia bacterium
TTCATTTATTAAAGTTTCAACCGCAAACATAGCTATGGGTGCGCCAGGTGCTCTATATGCAGTGGTTTTAGGTTTGTTAGTCATAACATCATAACCATCTATATGAACATGCTGAATATCATAAGGCGCAAATACAGCTGAAGCAGCTCCACTGACTGGGGATCCTGGGAATGCGCCTGCTTCTAACAGAATTTGAGCTTTCGCAGCATTAATAATTCCTTTCGAATTGTATCCAATTGTTATTTTCTGATAGCTCCCGGATGTAGGTCCTGTTGCCTCTAGGACTTCAGATCTAGACATAGTCATTTTTACAGGATTTCCAGATTTTTTTGACAAGATAGCTGCTAAAGGTTCTAAATAAGCAGACAATTTCCCTCCGAAACCGCCACCTATTTCCATTGGGATAACATTAATATTAGAAGCTGAAATACCCAAAACCTGTGCAACTGAATCTCTAATTCCAAAGTGTCCTTGACTACTACACCATATTGTCAATCTATCATTTGGTCTCCACCATGCTGTTCCATTAGTAGGTTCAATATATCCCTGGTGTACAGTTTTTGTTCTAAATTCCCTCTCTATAATTAATTCTGATTTTTTTAATTCGTCATCAGCATTGCCTAATTTATAAACTTCAATAGTACCAATATTTGTACCTTTACTATTTACGTCTAAAACATCATCCGATTTATTCCAATTTTCATGTAAAACATCCGCACCATCTTTAATAGCATCTTCTACATTTGTTACTGAATTTAAAACTTCATATTCCACATCAATTAAATCAAGTAATTCTTCAGCATCATCTACAGAGTTTGAAGCAACAGCCAATATAGGATGTCCCTTATATAAAACTTTATCTGAGGCTAAAACATTTGTAATTCTAACTTGCCCGTATAAAGGTTCCTTTGTTGTTTCAGGAGATTTAGCCAGATCTTCTGAGGTTACAATTGCCTTACAATTTGGATGATTAGCAGCTTTTTCAATATTTATAGATTTTATCCTTGCGTGAGCATGAGGACTTCTTAAAACTTTTCCATATAACATTCCAGGTAAATTCATATCAGCGCCATACAAAGCCCGACCGGTAACTTTATCATTCCCGTCATGTCTTATTGGGGATTTTCCTATTACTTTAAACTTTGCATCTGTAAACATTAAAAGTTCTCCTTATTCAAAATACATATTATAATTCTATGGGATAAAAATATTCATTCAATACAATATTCCTAAATTTATTAAAATATATAAACTAATTATATTCATCTAACAATTCAAGTATTTTTTTAGATTGAGATATTGCCCCTCCAACCTTTTCATCAGCATACTTCAAGCTGATTTTTGCAAGCTCTACATACATCGGGAGGATATCGGGGTGAGATTTTTGAAGACTGTCTAAATGCATTTTAACTGTATCATAATCACCTCTAACATATGGCCCTGCCATAGATTGTGGAATACCTAGTTCAATAATATTTTTACAACTTTGAATCATCATTGGAATTAAAGCTTTAGCTCCATCTTCTCTGCTTAATCCTATTTTTTGCCATATATCTGATATAGAAGATGCCATACCTAACAATAAATTACCTGCCATAACTCCTGATAAATGATAAAGTGCTCTAAATCTAGGATCTATTCTTATAGATATAGCATCTAAAATTTTAACCAATTTGCTAATAATATCCAAAGCTATTTTGTCACCATCTATACCAAATGTAATATTATTTAAATTTTTACTCCCCAAATCCATATCAGAAAAAGGTTGTAAAGGGTGCATACTTCCTATTGATGCTCCATCGCTTTTTGCTTTATCTAGTACTTCTAATCCTGAAACACCAGAACAATGAATCACTATTTGGCCTTTTTGCCATGATGAAGATTCTGCAGATGTTTGAATCGCATTATCTGATGTGGTAATAAAAATAATATCAGTATTATCAGAAACTTCCTGGACAGATTTTGACAAACTAGAACCATCTATCCTGGAACACAATTTTTTTATTGATGATTCGCTTCTGCTAAATATTTTTGTAACAGTAAAACCTTTTTTATTTAATGCTATAGCTAAAGCCCCACCTAGAGCTCCTGCTCCAACTATGCCGATTCTATAAGAATTAACGTCTTGCAATAAAAATACCTATATTTTATATTCAACTTAATATTTACATATATTATCAAAAATAAACCTAAATCTTGCAACATAAATGTCTTTAATCAATACAAACAAATTTCCATATATTGAAATTACAGGTGATCATTTTGAAATGGGATTTAGCCATGGGAAACAAATCTCAGGACAAATTCAGGAATATATCAAATGGATAAGATTCAAAAGTAAAGAAACAATCAAAGAATCTCAAAAAAGATCAATGTCTTTTTATAAACTAATAAATAATTATTCAAATGATTATATAAATGAAATCAACGGCATTGCTGAAGGAGCAAATATCCCTTTTGAAGATGCAATGCTCTGCCAGGTCAGATTCGGAAAATTAGATAATAAAAATGATGAAGGATGTACAGCATTTTCATTTAAAGGTAAAAGCACAGTTAATTCAAATTTATACATAGGTCAAAACCAAGATATGGATCCTGAATTCTTGAATTTTGGTTTTGTTTTAAAATTAATTCCTAGTATAAATTTACCTCAAATTATTATGTTCACTTTCCCTGGCCAAATAGGCTATGCAGGAATGAATGAACATGGAATATCTAATTTTGCAAATGCTCTATATAATTTCCAAACACAAAATGGGGTCCCGCATTATATTTTAAAAAGAAAATTACTTGAACAGCAATCTTTAGAAAACTGTAAAAAGATTTTACATACAATTAATGTATCAGAAGCTGCAAATGTATTAATATCTGACAAAAAAAATATTATAGACTTTGAATTTCATAATAAATCAAGGTATCAATATAAACCTGATGATCAAGACTCTTTTATTCATACCAATCACTATTTAACTGACGAATTAATCAACTTTGAAGACAACACTCTAATTGATTCCCCGATCAGGCTTGAAAGAATGAAATATTTAATAAAGAATATTTACGGAAATATAAACCTTGAAAATATTAAAAATATCCTAGCTGACCATTTCAATTACCCTTCTTCGATATGCAGGCACGGGGCTGATAGTATGGATACTATTTCAGGATATATTGCTGCCCCAGAAAACAAAACCATATACATAAGAAAAGGGTTTGGATGTGAGATGAATTGGCAAAGTTATAGTTTTAATTAAAATTATTATTAATATACATAGGTTTATCTTATGCATACTATATGTTAAAGTTTATTAAATTTCATCTTTCATCATGTCCAATATATCTATATCTGAAATTACTACAATAGTTTGTGTATATCTTTCCGCCTCTATTCCCTGGGCTGTAATGATAGGTAAAATCAGACTCAAAGATGACATAAGAAATTATGGGGATAAAAATCCAGGCACTGTAAATGTTTTTAGAGCAGGAAGCATATTCTGGGGATTTATATCAGCAATTCTTGAAATTTCCAAATCAGCTTTACCCATATTTTTTGCCATACAATTATTTAATATTTCAGAAATTATAATGATAGCCTGCGTTATATCAGCTCTGATAGGCCATGGATATTCGCCAATGCTTAATTTCAAAGGAGGAAAATCCTTAGCGGTAACTGCAGGATCATGGCTTGCAATTACAGGTGGAGAAGCATTTTATATCATTGCACCATCTCTACTAATAATGAAAATCATACAAAAAAATGATGCTTTAACTTCGACTATAGGATTTTCTTCTCTATTTTTCTATATATTAATCCGAAATCCTACTACATTCAGTACTGAATCACTGTTAATTGGTATATTACTGAACCTGATTTTCATTATTTTTAAACATAGAAATAATTATACTTTAAAAATTAATTTCAGGAATTTTGCCCGAAATGATTGATGGATTACTAAATATAATAATCAATTATAATAATTTTATTTATTGGTATATCTGTTTAATTATTTTAGCCTTTTTCACCATTGTAACTGGAATCACTAACTTTTTATGGTTAAAAAAAATACCAACTAAAAAAAATATCCCCGAATCAAAACTTGTATCAATCCTTATTCCAGCTAGAAATGAAGAAGATGTAATAGAATCCACTATAAAATCAATCATTAATCAAAGTTATCAAAATTATGAATTAATTATCCTGGATGACAATTCATCCGATTCAACAAAGTCAATAATACAAAAGCAAGCAAAAGCAAACTCCAAAATTGAATTGATTAATGGATTATCATTACCATCAGGGTGGTTAGGAAAAAATTGGGCATGTCATCAATTGTCAGAAAAAGCAAAAGGAGAATATATTCTTTTCATTGATGCTGACACTAATTTAGATAAATTTATTTTAGAAGATTCAGTAATTGCTTTACAAAAAGAAAAAATTGATTTACTTTCACTTGTGCCAGGGAGAGATACAAAACTAATTGCAGATCATGCTATGAAAAAAATTATTTCCTGGTTTATAGTCTGCTGGCTACCTATGAAACTTGCTATAAATTTAAATGCCCCATTTTTATCTGCCACTTTTGGGCAATTTATGCTTTTTAAAAAATCTTCTTTCAATGGAATTGGAGGATTCGCAGATATCAAAGATAATCCTGTAGACGATTTTCAACTTGGGCGAAATATAAAGAAAAACATGTTTAAATGGATGCTATATGATGCGGCATTTAGAATCACAACAAGAACATATAATACAAATAAAGATCTCATTTCAGGGTATTCTAAGAATATTTTCCCTGCTGTGGGTTACAGTATTTCAATATTCCTTATTATCTTTTTAATATTAATATCATTTGTCTTGGGGTCAACAATTCCCATTATCTTATATGCTCTAGGCATATTACAAAATCAAGAATTAATTCTATTATGTATATCTCTATTAATTTTATTATTTATTTCCTGGGAAATAGTTACAATTAGATTTAAATATTCAATATTTACACCATTTTCATTCCCTTTATTAATATCATTAATACTTTTGTTAGCCACAAGATCATTTATTGACAATATATTTTATAGCTCAACCTGGAAAGGCAGATCATACAGAACAGACAAGAAAAAACTAAAGATATGAAAAGTTGTTTGAATAGTAATAAAATGGTAAAATTCTTTAATATTATATTTACTAAATAATGGATCCCAACAGAACTAGAGCTTTAGATCAGGCAATTGGCCAAATAGATAAACAATTTGGACAAGGCTCTATTGTAAGACTAGGCTCAGATAACATAGGAATCAATATTGATTCAATATCTACCGGATCTCTCAATTTAGATCTTGCATTAGGCGTTAACGGCATTCCAAAAGGAAGAGTAACTGAAATTTTTGGCGCTGAATCTTCAGGCAAATCAACACTCTCTTATCATGTAATGGCAAACTGCCAAAAATCCGAAGGAACAGCAGCGTATATTGATACTGAACATGCCTTAGACCCAGGATATGCATCTAAATGCGGAGTTAATTTAAATGAATTATTAGTTTCCCAACCAAGTGGAGGCGAAGAAGCTTTAGAAATTTGTGAATATTTAGTCAGAAGTGGAGCAGTTGATTTAGTTGTTGTAGATAGTGTTGCAGCATTAGTGCCAAAAGCAGAACTAGAAGGTGACATGGGTGATACACATATAGGGCTTCAGGCACGTTTAATGTCACAAGCTTTAAGAAAACTAACGCCTATTATAAGCACATCAAAATGCTCAGTAATTTTTATAAATCAAATTAGAGAAAAAATAGGTGTAATGTTTGGAAACCCTGAAACAACACCGGGTGGCAGAGCTCTGAAATTCTATAGTTCTCTACGCATAGATTTGAGAAGAATCGAATCTATAAAACAAGGCACTGATATTGTAGGTAATAAAGTAAGAGCTAGAATTGTTAAAAATAAAGTAGCTGCCCCTTTCAAATCTGCCATATTTGAAATAGGTTTCAATGAAGGAATTTCAAGAGAGGCAGATTTAATTGAATTAGGCGTAACAAATGAAATCATTAACAAAAGTGGGTCTTTTTATTCCTACGGGGAACACAAATTAGGCCAAGGTAAAGAAACAGTCAAAAATTTCCTTAAATCCAATGATTCTATTTCAAAAGAAATAGAATCAAAAATCATGAATATTATAAATAGCGAAGAGGTTGAACAAACTTAATATATGACACTAGAAATAATATTAATAATAATTTCTATCATATTATCTGCTTTTTTCTCAAGTTCTGAGGCCGCTTTTTTATCCATTCAAAAAACTAAACTTTTTCATATGGTCAACCTTAAACAGAAGGGTGCTGACAAAGTTGCAAAGCTGTTGGAAAATAAAGATAAAATAATCTCAACTATAGTGGTAGGGAATAATATTGTAAATATAGCTTTTGCTGCTCTCTTAAGTAGTCTACTATACAAAATTACTGAAAGTGCTACTCTCACAACTCTGCTAACAACAATTATCGGAACAATTATTCTTATGATATTTGGAGAAGTAATGCCAAAAGCTCTAGCAGTAAGAATGCCCGTAAAACTCACAGTTATATATGCAAAACCTTTGAGAGCTTTAGAAATAATTTTTAATCCAATAGTATACATTTTAACTTTGATGATTAAAGTCATTGATAAAAATTCTACAATAAATACCGATGACAACAACAATTCAATAACTGAAGAAGAATTATTAACTTTAATCGATATTGGAGAAGAAGAAGGATCTTTAGAGCCACAAGAAGCTGAAATGATTGAAAACGTTTTTAGATTTGGAGATTCGCAAGCACAAGAAATAATGACTCCGCGAACAGAAATTATTTCACTTTCAAGCGAGTCAAATGTTATGAATTTTAAGGATATTTACTCAGAGCACAGTCATTCCAGATTCCCAGTATATGAAGGTTCAGAAGATAACATCATTGGTATTATTTCTACAAAAGATGTCCTAATGGGAATTTCTAAAAAAAGAACAGATGATGAAACAAAAATAAAAGATTTAATTCGAAAACCGTATTTTGTCCCGGAAACTAAAAGAAATTTCGAAATATTTAATGAAATGAGAATTTCAGGAGATAAAATTGCAATCATTATCGATGAATATGGAGGCTTATCAGGAGTAATGACATTAAAAAAATTACTTGAAGAAGTTGTTGGAGATTTCGGTGAAGAAGGAACTAAGCCGGAAGAAGAATTAATAGAAATAGATACCAATACTTTCAACATTGATGGCGGGATGAGTATTCAAGATTTGAATGAGGAATTTGAAGATATAGATATAAATATCCCTGATGGGGATTATGAAACAGTAGCCGGGTTTATATTACAAAAACTTGGTAAAATGCCTAAACCAGGCGATCATTTCGAATATTTAAACTTAATATTTGAAGTCAAAGAAATGAAAGGATTAAAATTAGAAATAGTAAAAGTAACAAAAAAATCCTCCCCAGAGATAGCACCTACACAAGAAACTAATTCCTGATTGTCATTTTTTATAATGAACACTACTAACAGCACTTTTAAATCGATTATTCCATTTATTTCTGAAAACATTCATCAAGATTCAAATATTATTATTGGATGTTCCGGAGGAGCTGATTCAACTGCATTAGCGATATTATTATCATTATATTCAACAAAAATAAATATTAACATTAAGTTAGTATATGTAAATCACAATCTAAGAGATTCTGAAATGATAAATAATGATAAAACATACGTTGCAAATTTAGCAAAAAAATATAAATTAAAATATAAATCCACTGAAATTACCAAAGATGAATTTAAAAACAATCATAATGGTTCTGTAGAAAATACTGCCAGAATTCTTAGATTTAACAAATTAGCAGATGAAGCAAATAGATTTAATACAAAAAATATATTTCTGGGACATACAGCTACAGATAAAGCTGAAACTATTTTATTCAATATAATTCGCGGAACTGGGTTAAAAGGATTGGAAGGTATAAAAAAAGCAACGACAAAAATTATTAATAAAAATAATTATTTTATAATGCGTCCATTATTAGATATAGAAAGAAAAATCACTGAAGAAATTTGTAAAGAAAACGGGTTAATACCTATGAATGATAGAAGCAATAATGATTTAAAATATACAAGAAATAAAATTAGAAAAACAATTTTTCCATTATTAAAAAAAATAAATCCAAAAGTGGTGCAATCTATAGTAGATTTAGGTTCTTTAGCCAAAGATACAAACGAAAGTTATGAACTGTTAGTAGACAAGTGGTATACAGAATTAGTAAGTTTTAAAAAATTAAATAATGAGCAAATATTTACAATTAAAAATATTGATACATTTAATAAATTACCTACAAAATTAAAAACAGAATTAATAAAAAGTATTTTGAATCATACAAGCATTCCAAAGAAACAAATCACAGTAAAACATATATTTAAAATCGCAGAATTAATTTCTTTACAAGGGACTAAATATTACAATCTTCCAAACAAAGTAACATTTAGTAAAGAGTATAATATTGCATCTTTTACATTTTCTGAAAGTGGTAATAAATTAGATTAATTTATTTAATTTTGGATTATCAATCATGCCAGGAATTTGACCATTTCGTGCAACCTGTTTACCTTCAATTTGTTTAATTTCTGATCTGAATGGTAATGATTGAGCTAATCCGATATATTTCTCAACAATAATACCCTGTATTGGAAAATTATTATCTTTAAGAACAGTTATAGAATCTGGGTTTATAGAATCTCCGGAAATATATATTTCAACAAATTTGTAACCTGCATTATCCAATCTAACCCTTAATTCATTAATAATATTAAAATCAGCTATTGCATTATAATTATCTATAACTAATTCTACTCCCCTGGTTTTTTCTTTTAAATTTTCAGCTATTTTTAATGATTCATTATTAGCTGTTTCTAAAACACCTACGGAAAATATTCTTTGTATATCAGCCTGTAAAGTAGAATCGTAAGCTTTAGCTGCCAATAAAGTGTCTCCAAAAAGCATAGACAATGATTCTGACATTGTATCAAAGGTAGTACCATTACTCATTCTTGCACCTAAACTAGTGCTACAGTGATCACATCCACCTATTATTGAAGAATAATCTAATAATTCTGAAATATTAGGGTGTACAAATTTAGATGCTCTTGATAAAACAGGGATTTCACCTGAATTTTGTGAACAATTTTTTGCTGCGGTAGCCCAACCCGAACATGAGGATAAAATCCCATTAATAGAAGGTTCATATAATCCAAATCCTCCATATGGTCCGGTAATTCTTAATCCTACTTCTTGTTTAAGTATTTCTTCACCTTCTTCTAGAGCCCATACTTCACAGCCTGTATCAGGTAATACTTTTTCTAATAAAGATAAAATTTCAATCAAGCCGCATATAATTCCATCTTGAGTAGCATAAAACTCCATTGTAACAATCGGATTTAATGAGTTATTTCTTAATACTGCAGCATTTCGCTGATGTCTTATATCGCCAACATCGCCTATTAATATCGCTCGCCTAGCTTCAAATTGATTTTCTGCCATTTAATAATTTTTTATATGTTATATAACTATTATTTAAAAGATATAGTATGTTATCTTGTGATAATGATAAATGCAACACAACATTTCATGTTTTTATTCACATTAAATGTTATTCCAAAAAAGAGAATTAATTGACTGTTCCCGAATCGTTTTTTGGTCTTTTCCCAGCATGGATTGGGGTTTATGGATTAAGCTCAATAACATTATCAATTTCTTTTTTTTTATTCTACAAAAAATTATTAATTCATATAAAAAATTCTATATACAATTTAGAATTTAATAATTTAAAACAAAGAATAAAAAATATATTAACAAACGGGCTTGCTCAAAAAAAGGTTTTAAAAAGATTTAACTTAAAACAAGATATATCAGGAATTGGGCATGTGATAATTTTCATATCGTTTTTATCATTTAGTTTTTCATATATATTATTCATATTTGCAGACTCTATAAATAATCAATTTTCATCAATATTACTGACTAAAGTTGGCAAACTTTTGTATTTAAATTACCTGGAAATTCTAACAGTTTTAGTCTTGATTGCATTATCTGCAGCGTTATACAGAAGGTGGATAATATCTCCTAAGCGATTAAGCTATAGTTTGACAAAAAAACCAGAATCAATAATCATAATACTCCTAATTGCATTATTGATGTTAACTCATTTGTTATCAGAAATATTTAACCATTTAATAACTGACTCTGATGATTTTTATATTATTTCAAATTCTTTAAGCAATCAGCTTCAATATTTAAACCTTAGTCAATCATTAAGGATTACTCTACATGATATCTTTTGGTGGGCTCATTTACTAACAATTTTGTCTTTTGCAATATATATACCACTATCAAAGCATATGCACTTGCTAGCAAGCCCTTTAGCATTTTTCTTTGCCAGTTTAAATAACACCGGGGTAATTGATACCCCCGAAAATTTAGAAACTATGGATACTTTTGGCGCAAATAATATCAACGCTTTCAAACCAAAACAAATTATAGATTTTTTTGCATGTGCAGTATGTGGCAGATGTTCTGAAGTATGCCCCACTGATCTTACAGGTAAACAATTGTCCCCTATGTTTCTAATAAATAATTTAATGGATAATGCCACAAATACTTCAATTTCTACTTCTGCGAATTTCAATGAGGGAGTAATTAACACCAATGTTACAGAAACTGAAATTTGGGATTGCTTAACTTGTGGAGCTTGCGTTAATGAATGCCCTGTTGGAATAGAACACATTAGTCCAATTATAGAAATGAGAAGGCATTTGGTAATGGAAAAATCTAAAATGCCTGAAACTGCTGAATCAACTTTAGTAAGTTTAGAACAAAGAGGACACCCTTGGAGAGGTACAACATACACTAGATCTGATTGGCACGCAAATTTAAATGTAAAAACCTTATCTGAAAATCCTAGTGCTGAATATTTGTTATGGATTGGTTGTACAGGAGCTCTAATTGAAAGAAATCAAATGGTAACCAAATCAATAGTAAATGTTTTAAATTATGCTAAGTTAAATTATGCTATTTTAAGCGAAGAAGAAACATGTACAGGAGATCCAGCAAAAAGGATAGGAAATGAATATCTTTTCCAGATACTTGCAAAACAAAACATTCAAAACTTTATCAAATACGATGTGAAAAAAATAATTACTCATTGCCCCCATTGCCTAAATACAATTAAAAATGAATATCCAGCATTAGGTTTTAAAGCAGAAGTTTTAAGTTACACTGAAATACTTCAAAATATTATTAAAGAAAAATCAATAATACCTATATTAGATAACGAAAAATCAACTGCCTATCATGATCCCTGTTATCTTGGCAGGCACAACAATATCTATGATGAACCCAGGAACATAGTAGATTCAATTCCTGGGCTACAAAGGATGGAAATGTGCAGG
>CAZMBU010000006.1:12895-13118 GCA_964564565.1 uncultured Dehalococcoidia bacterium
AAGTCAAAGCTCTTTGCTGTGGTGCAGGCGGTGGGCATATGTGGATAGTAGAAAGTAACAATAAAAGAGTCAGTCATATGAGGACAAATGATTTTCTTGAAACTAAAGCTGATATTTTAGCTGTAGCATGCCCATTTTGCTTACAAATGTTCGAGGAGGGATTATCAAGTAAATCTCCAGATGAAAATAAAAGTGTCAAAGATATAGCAGAATTATTAGAAGA
>CAZMBU010000007.1:0-12327 GCA_964564565.1 uncultured Dehalococcoidia bacterium
CCATCTATAACAGGAATTATGCCAGTCAATTTTGAAGTTAAAGGAATTTCTGGTAATGACATTAATGCTCCAAAACCCAATCCTGCGGAACCGATAAGATTTTCTATTTCATTAAGAGCATTAATTATTTTATCTCCAGCTTTCTTAATCACATCATAATTTTTATTTGCTTCAGCTCTTGAAATCCATTCACTTATTTCTGCCTGATTAGTTTTAACAACTTTAACGTGTTCACTTAGTTCGGAATATCTAGTATTTATTGAAGTTAATAAATCAAACTGTTCCTTTAATTCAGAATCTGTCGCCTTTGTCCTTGGATCTTTAATTAATTTTATTGAACCAGATAAAGAAGTTTCTTTTTTACCTCTTTTAATTTTTAATTCAATATTATAATCACCTGCCAATGCCATAGGACCAGAAGGACTTCCAGCTTCATTAGGTACGGCATTATTATAATTCATATCCCAAATAAATCTGTTTGCTCCAACATTTATTTTCATATTATTATTTGCAGTTGAATAATCACGAACAGCATTCCCCTTGGTATCAGTTATAGAAATACTTGCTTCATCAACTTTTTTATCAATATAAAAATAAATTGGAACTCCATCAGATGGATTTTCACCTGAATCAAGCATAGTCGTAACTTTTTCACCTTTTTCATTTTTTTTGGTTTCAAACATTGCAGGATAACCAAGGCTAACCATATATTTTTTACCAACAGCTTCAAACATATCCATTCCAGAATGTTTTCCAATAAATTGCTGAATCGCATTGGGTTTAATTCTGTATGAAGGAGCAGGATCAAGTAAAAAGTCATCTGAGAGCTTGCTATTTAATTGTTGAATTGCTGTTATATCATCAAGTATCCAAAAAGATCTTCCATTAGTAGCCAAAACGATACTATCTTCTTTAATAGCAATATCATATACAGGAACAACGGGTAAATTCGAATTTGCTCTAAACCATTCTTTGCCGTCATCTAAAGTAAGATAAAGCCCAGTCTCAGTGCCTACATATAAAATATTTGGATCTTTTGGATCGATACGTATTGATCTGGTAATTTCATTATCAGGAAAACTTTTATCAATTCTAGTCCAAGTTTTACCATAGTCAGTAGTTTTAAAAATCATTGGATGATATTCATCTAATTTATACCTGGTAGCAACCATATAAGCGGTAGATTTGTCATGAGGAGACAAATCTATTGTTTGCACCCTTGACCATTCAGGTAAATCTGGAGGAGTAATATTATTCCATGATTCTCCCTCATTATCCGTTATATGTATTAACCCATCATCACTGCCAACCCATATAACTCCTTTTTCAAATGTTGATTCTGCAAACGAAAATATAGTACAGTATTCATCATTTTCTATGCCTGCAGTATTATCCGTATTGCCCATTTTAGTCATATCATTTCTAGTAAGATCAGGACTGATTTCTGCCCAGGATTGTCCTTCATTTGTAGATTTAAAAACTTTATTACCGGCAACATAAATAGTTTTTGAATCATGAGGTGAAATAAAAATTGGATAAGTCCAATTAAATCTATATTTAGAAGGTTCGCCAGATTTTCTTGCATGAATTACTGGCCATACTGTAATTAATTTTGATTGTTCGTTAGTATGATCATATTTAAATAAAGCACCACCTCCGCCAGGAGAACTTCCTATAGCTCCAGAATAAACAATATTTGAATCATCTGGGTCTGTCACTATCCATCCACTCTCTGAAGATCCGGGAGTATAAGTATCCATAAATGGGATAATTCCTTTATCAGATCTAGAGGGAACACTTATTGCACCGTTATCTTGCTGGGTTCCATAAACTCTATAAGGAAACTGATTATCAACATGAACATGATAAAATTGAGAAGTTTTCTGATTATAAATTGTTGACCAGCTTTCCCCGCCATTAAGAGTTACACAAGCACCTCCATCATTACCTTCAATCATCCTGTTACTATCATTTGGATCTATCCATAAACCATGGTTATCGTTATGCGGCACAGTAACAGTATCAAATGTTTTTCCACCATCTATGGATTTTAAACATAACAAATTTAATATCCAAACAGTATCAGGATTACTTGGATCAGCATAAATGTGATGATAATACCAAGGACGCCCTAATAAATGAGGCTCATCTGCAGTAAGCTCCCAACTTGACCCATAATCTTCAGATCTATATATTCCACTGCCATTCTGAGCTTCTATAATTGCCCAAACCCTTCCTTCTTTTGCAGGGGAAATAGCTAGTCCAATCTTACCTTTAATATCTGAATCAGGTAAGCCTATATTCTCAGAAATATTCTCCCAGTTATCTCCTCCATCTCTTGTAATATAAATGCCTGTTTCCTTGCCACCGCTTTCTAATGTCCAAAAACTTCTTTGAACCTGATACATTGATGCCATCATGATTCTTGGATTGTTAGCATCCATACTTAAATCTACAGCTCCAGTTTTATCGCTAACAAATAAAACTTTCTCCCAATTTTCCCCGCCATCACTTGACCTAAACACTCCTCTTTCATCATTAGGTCCAAACGCATGCCCCAATGCAGCAACATAGATTAAATCAGCATTATTAGGGTCTATTCGTATTTTAGAAATATGTTTAGTATCTTTAAGACCAATATGCTTCCATGTCCTTCCACCATCTGTTGTTTTATAAACTCCATCACCATAAGATAAATTTCCTCGTATACATGATTCACCCGTCCCAGCATATACAACATTTGGATCTGAATCAGATACTGCTATTGCTCCAACAGATGCGCTGCCAAAATAACCGTCTGAGATATTATGCCATGAAATTCCAGCATCATTTGTTTTCCATACTCCACCAGCACAGGCCCCAAAATAAAATTCAGCTATATTTGTTGGATGCCCTGCCACTGCAAGCACCCTACCTCCTCTTGCCGGACCTATACATCTCCAATGTAAATTATTTATCACATTATCTTTTACTAATGAATTCATATTTTTCCCCCTAAACTGAAGAAGATTGAAATAACATAACCATTCTTATTGATAGTGAATAATATCATTATAATTTTTTTTCATTTTGTCCACCCATAATCTGTTTTTATTGAATTAAATTTCTATATATCGTAATATTTTCAAAATATAAAAAATATAAAATGTACAAATCAGCATTTCAAAAAGAAATAACAATCAGGTTATGGAATCAAAAGTAAAACAAGAAAATGAAAAAATATATTAGAACAATACCTCATTATCCTATAAAAGGTGTGCAGTTCAAAGATATTACAACAATTCTAAAAAATGCAGATCATTTTTCAGAATTGATAGATCTGATGACAGAACCTTGGAAAAAAGAAAAAATTGATGCTATTTTAAGCATAGAATCAAGAGGATTTATCATGGCAGGAGCAATGGCCTATAATTTAAATACTGCTTTTATTCCTCTTAGAAAACCTGACAAATTACCTGCTGAAACTTTTAGTGTTTCCTATACTTTGGAATACGGTACTACAGAAATGCATATTCATAAAGATGCTTTAGATGGACATACTAACCTGCTTATTATAGATGACTTATTAGCAACCGGTGGCACAGTGATAGCCGCTATTGATTTAATAAAGAAATTTAATAATAAAAATATCATTGGAGCAGGATTTTTGATTAATTTACCAGAATTAAAAGGAGAACAGAAACTAAAAGAAATAGGTATCAGCATTCATTCAGTAATGGAATATTAATTATTTAAAAAAATCATATTCTAAATAAAAACCCTCCCTTCAAAAAAGGGAGGGTTTTTTTAAATTTTTAAATTAAATTTAAGCTTTTTTAATTACTTATGCTCGCATTAGAGCAACGCCACGAGATACACACCAAAGAGTAATAAGAATGAAACTTATTCCGGAAATCTGCTGTGCAAGATCTACATCTGATTGAGTGATAATTAAATTAGCAACAACTAAAATTAATCCTGACAATATTGCAAGCCAGCTGAGAGGAATAAAAGACAAGGCACCCTTTACATCGTTTCCACGATAAGCCCATCCTATACAAATCCATCCTATTCCAGCTAACAAATTCCCCATTGTACCTGCTGCAACATTTGTGGCTTGTAAGGCTCCTCCTGCAGTCGCAAGAGTTCCTGCTGCTACTGCCGCTGCTGCATCTCCTGCTGCTGCTGCACCTGCTGCTGGACCAAATTTATCACCTACCTCAATTATTGCAAAACCAAGACTTATGCTGGTTACCCAAATTAGAATCGCAGTCATAATACAATAAATACCAACGCTTTCAGCTGTACCTCCAGCTGTACCACGTGTACTTAATATTCCAGCGCCATGAACTGTTAATCCTACTGCAACAAGTATAAAGCCAATAGAAATATTTAGACTCTCTGAAGAGCTGTTTAACAAAATAGTTGGGATATCATCGGCTTTAGTATTTATTCCAAGCGCACTTTGAAATAAAAAATACCCTATTAAGCCAAGGACTACTGCCATTAACGTTAATCCTGATCCTCTTGAACTCATAATATAAACCTCCTTTGAATAGTTATATTAATCTCCATAATATAATTAGCACTATACCCCTTTGGATAAAATGTGTAAAGCAATCAATGATCTCTTTACAAAAATTACCAATCTCATTATTCAAAACCCTAAACTTTATGTTCTATAAATTACGAAAATCTACAGAATATAAAGTTTAGTTATATTAATTAAATTTCATCAATTACGAACTTGGTGGTTTATAAGTAATTTTATTTGCTATGCTCAATGCATCTACTAAATCCTCAACAGGCATTAATGGTGAAGTTTTTAATGCACTTACAGAACCAGTGCTTGAAATAGCAATTGAAGCTGCTGCTATAGTTTTATCATCTGGAGCTTCAACTATTGCAACTATGTCAAATTCTCCAAGAGTAGCATAACCTTCAATTAATTTTATACCAGCAGGTTCAAGCATAGCTCCAACTGCTTCTAGTCTGTTTTGTGGATTTGATATTTGAGCACCCCATGCGTCATTAGAATAGGATACCTGCCAAAGATAACGTCCCATTTTTAACTCCTTTTTTTTAAAAATATTAATTATAAATAATGTAATATATTTATAATTAAATATCATTAAATATTCTTGTGGAATTACCTGAAAAATCAAATATAAAAATAGCAAAATTACAGTTAGAACATAATCGTATAATATGGGATCAACTGAATATAGGAATAAAACAATTAATTTTATATTCTGATTCGTTATTTCCTTCTATTAAAAATCAAACTACATTCAAGGGGATTAATTTTGCAAAATTAAAATCCCCAATATTAAAACGTTATATTGATGAAGGAGGGAATGAATATGGAAACCCTTTTGAGCCTAATATTATTGACAAACTACTCGGAGGTTTTTCTGAAGATGATATTTTAGCTTTATCAAGACCTGCTTATCCTGTAAAAGAATTTTGCGGTCAAAATATATGCCCAACATGTACCCCTGAAAAATTCTAAGTCTTACTTAAGGTATAATAATTACATCAATAAAAAGAAAAAATTATGATATTGAAAAAATTCTTAAAGGATTAAATCATGGAAATTGTAGGCTTAATTCTTCTTGTTTTAATTATCGTATGTTTATTTAATGCGATTTTTGTAGTAAAACAACAAACAACAGCAATAGTTGAAAGATTTGGTAAATTTATCAGAACATCGTCTCCTGGTATCAACATAAAAATTCCTTTCATCGAAAGAGTTGCTGGAAGATTAAGCATGCGAATTACACAATTAGATGTGCCCGTTGAAACAAAAACAGAAGATAATGTATTTGTAAAAGTTTCAATATCAGTTCAATTTTTTGTATTGGATAAAAAAGAATTTGAAGCATTTTACAAACTAGATAATACCGAACAACAGATAACAGCATATGTATTTGATGTAGTCAGAGCAAGAGTTCCTGAATTAACACTCGACAACCTTTTTGTAAAAAAAGATGATATTGCAGATGCTGTTAAAAATGAGCTTACAGAAATAATGGGACAATTTGGTTATGGAATAGTTAAAGCTTTAGTTACAGATTTAGACCCTGATGCAAAAGTAAAAGCTGCAATGAATGAAATAAACGAAGCACAAAGATTAAGAGTTGCAGCCAGTGAAAAAGGGGAGGCAGAAAAAATTCTTATTGTCAAAGAAGCAGAAGCACAGGCAACTAGTAATGCACTAAGAGGAAAAGGTATAGCTGATGAAAGAAAAGCCATCATTGATGGCTTGAAAGCCTCAATTGATGATTTTCAAAAAAGTATTAGCGGTACAGGTCCAATGGAAGTTATGAATCTTGTTCTTCTAACTCAATATTTTGACAGTTTGAAAAGTATTGCACAATCTGATAACAGTTCAAGTATTTTTGTACCGCATAGCCCAGGCGCATTAAGTGATTTTTCCACACAGATGAGAGATGCTTTACTTCAGGGCAGGCAAGTTCCTGAAAAACAATCCGCTACTACTGAATCTAAAAAAAATCAAGATGACAGAACAGGCGATTAAAACTTAACATAAAAAATTAAATATTAATCCTCATTATTCTCTAATTTTTTTCTTTGCCAATCAGTATCGATTTTACCTGAATAAAATTTTTCCGGATTATTAATTGCCCAATATTGTTTTCTAAATATAAAATTTTCAGGATCATCTGAAACCAGATTTTTTAACAATTGCTTAGCATCACCTTGCTTAGTTTCAAGAATTTTATTTCCTTCCCTTAAAACATTTACAGATTCTTTGGCAGGCATACTAACAGGTTTGGAATTAATATTATTTAAAGATTCTATATCTCCAGTTTCGATCCAGTTTTCTACTAAAAGTTTATGTTCATTTTTAAGAATATTAATATTAGCTATACATTTAAATTTCAATGTCAAATCTTCATCAAAAATAAGTAAATTTGGAACAACTTTAAAACCAAACAATAAACCTGAAGAATTATCTACATCAATAAATGTTTTAATTTTAACCCCATATTCTTCCAAATACGGAATAACTTTTTCCGGACCTTGGAAATCAAGAGATATATTAATTAGTGCAATATTTTTTTCTTCTGCTTTTTGAGCCAATAATTGCCATCCAGGCAATTGAGTTCTACAATTTCACCAAGAAGCCCAAAAATAAATTGCAAGTTTTTTTCCTCTATAATTTGCAATATCAAATGGCTGTCCGTTAATATCAATTAATTCAAGTTTTTCTAATTTATTTCCGGTATTTAACATTTTTACCCTCTAATAATTTAATTTGGTAAGTATAGTTCAAAAAACCTCTGCCAATTTTTATACATGATATTTTCTATATCCTCATTTGCATAGCCTCTTTGCTCGAGTAATTGTACTATTTTTTGATAATCTGCAACAGTATCAATTTCATAAGGAGCTCCAATCATGCCTCCTTGCCCATCAGTATCACCTCCTATAGCAGCATGTAAAGAATTCCCTGCCAATTGACATACATAATCAATATGATCAACATAATTATCCAATGTGACTTCATCTTTAGGGAAAGGTCTTTCAGGTGGAATATTTGACCAGTCAATCTCTTTGCTCCATAACATATATGTATCCATAGAATGACCAATCACTCCTCCTCTTTCTATTACACTTTTTATTTGATGATCTGGAAATTGTCTCTCTCCAGGTGTAATAGATCTGCAATTTTGATGAGTAGCAATTACAGGGCCTTCAAAAATTTCTAATTCTTGCCTTACGGATTCATCAGAAGTATGGGAAACATCCAATATCATATTTAATGAATCCATTTCTTGTAATAATTCCTTGGCATTTCCTACTAATCCACCTTCAGTTCCTGTTCCGGTGCCATGTGAATATCTGCTAACTCCATAATGAGAAAGACTAATAAGACGTAATCCACCATCATACCATTCTTGTAACTGATCAGGTGTAGTGATCGAATCTGCACCTTCCATTCCTAATACCATTCCAACTGACGAATCCATATGGTCATCTTCATTTAACCAAAGATCCATGTGATCTTTAAATTCTTTTTTAAATTTAAGTAAATTAACTTCCCCCATAGTTTCGAGCATATGATAATAAGCCATCTGGCTTTTACCTGAAGCATATGCATGAAGATCTGTAGGAACATCACCATGATCATTCCCTGGTCTCAAAATACAACATACAACTTTCACGATAGCAACAGCCACTTCACCTTTTCTCATTTCTGGTAAAGAGGCCATAACACTATGTCCATTAGAATCAAGTTCTGAATTTATAATACCCGCACTTCTAACTTCACTAATTGGTTTTGTTAAATCTCTTTGAAATTTTAATCCATTATGAGCCATTGGATAATCGCCATCAATAATGATCATTCTAACCTCCACAATACTTATAAGAAATAAAATTGTATAATTTTGAAATAACTTTAATCTAAAATTATCCGTTAAAAACAACAATAAAATAAATCATAATCGAGGTCTACCATGAAAAAACAAATTATAAAATCAATGATATTTATATTTATATTATTACTAATGATTTCATGTACTAACTCTTCAACACATCATCACGATGGAAGATATTTGAACCTAGATGACAATATAAAATTATTTAGCGTAGTGGACAGATATAACGAATTGTTAACTTATACAATTTCATTAGAAAAAAGATTAAAAAAAATTGAATCTACATTATCTGTGGAAAACAGAAATATTATAAGTCCACCTAAAAAAATCGAATAATGTATCGTAATAAAATTTATTAGAATTATACTGTTAGTGTTTACTTTTTGAACATTGAAAAATTATGATTGTTGATGTACATACTCATCTGCCTACACATGAATATAGTGTTCCCGAAAATGATATTGAAAAAGATAAAATATATCAGTCAGGAAAAGAAATAAAACTCACTAATACTATTAATGAATATATTAAAGCTCTTGAACCAGTAGACAAAGCATTTGTATTTGGGATTGCACCCCGTCCTTCAGATCCAAGTAAATCTCTTGTTGGCCCAAAAAATGAAATGGAAATAAATGGGAAAAATCATAATGATATAGCACATGATTTGTATAGAAAATTTCCCGAAAAAATAATTCCTTTTATGTCTTTACATCCGTTTGATCCAAATATGAACGATGAATATGACCGAGCAACTGTAAACCTTAAATGTAAAGGAATTAAATTAGGTGCAAATTATCAGAATTTCAATCCCTTATCCAAAGAAGCATTCAATTTATATCACAGATTAGAAAAAGATCATTACCCTATTATTTTTCACCAAGGAACATCCCCAATGAGTGATGCTCCATTAAAATTTGCACATCCGTTAGTTATAGATGAAATAGCCATAAAATTTCCAAAATTAAAAATGATCTTAGCCCACCTTGGTCATCCATGGCATACAGACTGTATTTCTGTAATCAGAAAACATAAAAATGTTTGGGCTGATATTTCCGCTCAATTCTACAGGCCATGGTCATTTTGGAATGGAATGAGATTGTTTTATGAATGGGGTGTATTGAATAAAATTTTATTTGCATCTGATTGGCCAATTTCATCACCAAAAGACAATATCGCAGGATTAAGAAACTTAAATAAATTTGCAGACAAATATAACTTACCTAACATTCCAGATATTGAATTAGAAGAAATTATCAACAGGAATGCACTTGAAATACTAGAAATAAACTAATAAAAGTATCAATAATAATCTATATAATATATATATAAATTTAGATTCACTAAAAGGTTTAAATTGAAAATCGATGTTATTGGTTTAGGATATGTTGGGTTAGTGGCATCAGCTTGCCTGGCCGAAGAAGGCCACAACGTAACTGGGTACGATACTAACTCTGGAAAATTAAAATCTATATCTCAGGGTGATATACCATTTTATGAGCCTAATTTAAATGAATTGGTAAAACTAGCTATTCAAAAACAAACTCTCGAATTTAAAAAAATTGATAATTATGGAGACCTTTCGGCAGAAGCAATAATAATTGCAGTTGGAACACCACTTTCTAAAATGGGTACCTTGGATATTTCCCAATTACAAGCAGCTATTAAATGGATAATATCAAATTATCAAAACTTACCTTTTATTATAATAAAAAGTACAGTGCCGCCCGGTACAGGAGAAAAATTAATATCCCAATACCCTGAACTGACCGATAAATATATCTCAAATCCTGAATTTCTTAGAGAAGGCCAAGCTATAGAAGACTGGAAAAATCCCGACAGGATTATTTCAGGCTCTAAATCTATTGAAGGAAATCAATGTATTGAAAAAATATATAAAAATTATACTTCACCTTTTGTTCACTCTGATATAACTTCTTCTGAAATGATAAAATTTGCTAGCAACGCATTCTTAGCAAATAAAATTTCATTCATAAATGAAATAGCTAATTTATGCGACAAATTAGGTGCCTATGTTGATGATGTTTCCAAAGGTATAGGGCTTGATCCAAGAATAGGCCCAAATTATCTAATACCTGGTGTTGGATACGGAGGATCTTGTTTCCCTAAAGATGTGCAATCTTTAAGTGATTTATCTATGACACATCTACAAAGTTTTGATCTGCTTCAATCAATAATCACCACGAATCAAAAGCAACAATTAATGCCTTATTTTTACCTGTCTGAAAAATTTGAAAATTTACAGGGATTAAAAGTTTGTGTTTTAGGATTGTCATTTAAAGCGGGAACAGATGATATAAGAGAATCTTCTTCAATAAACCTAATTAACCAGCTTTCTAATTCTGGTGTAATTGTAAATACTTATGATCCGGTTAGTGTTAATAATGCAAAAAAAATATTACCGGAAACTATTAACTTTTTTAATGATCCTTATGATGCAATAAATGAAGTTCAGGCAACAATAATCATGACTGAATGGAGTGAGTTCCAAAACTTAAACTGGGAAAAAGTTTATAAATCCATGAAAAATCCAAAAATTATTTTCGATGGTAAAAATTTCCTTGATCAGAAATTAATACAAGATTTAGGATTTGATTATTTTGCTGTTGGTAGAAAAATAAAAAGCAAAAAATAAAAAATGATTACCATGCTTTAAAAATGCTATAATCAATCATCATTTCTATAAAAAATAAATTATGCCTAAAGTATTCTCGACACAAAGACCTCCTGTACGTGGTACAAACCATATGATCTCTTCCGGGCATTATCTTGCATCAGCTGCAGGCTATAAAATACTTGAAAATGGTGGGAATGCTATAGATGCCGGTGTAGCTGCAGGCATAGTATTGGGCATTACCCTGCCTCATTGGGTAAGTTTTGGAGGAGTAGCTCCAATTATGATTTACACATCAGAATCTAAAGAAATATCAACAATTAGCGGAGTAGGAAAATGGCCAGAGTTGGCATCAATAGAATATTTTAAATCTAACTCAAAAAATGGTATTCCTTCTACAATTGAAAGAGCAGTAACTCCTGCTGCTTGTGATTCATGGCTTACTGCAATTGAAAATTTTGGAACTATGTCATTTGAAGAAGTGGTGGCACCAGCCTTGGAAATCTGCAATAAAGGTTTCGTCATTCAAGGAACATTAGCTCATTTTTTACCTGATATGGAAATAACACCTGAACTATCAAAATTATTAATTAAAAATGGAGAACTATTAAAAGAAGGAGAAATTTTAACACAAAAGCAGCTCGGAAAAACTTTTAGCAGATTAATAGACATCGAACGCCAATATAAAAATGAAGGCAGAGTCAAAGCAATAAGAAAAACTAGAGATTATTTTTATAAAGGTGAAATAGCAAAAGAAATAGATGAATTTTTCAAAAAAAATGGAGGTTTATTATCTAAATTCGATCTGGAAAATTTTAGTGTGGAAATAGAAAAACCTGAAATTGGTACATACAAAGAATATTCTATTGCCACCTGTGGTGCCTGGTGTCAGGGGCCAATTTTTATTGAAGTTTTAAACTTACTTGAAAATACAAATCTAAAAAATATGGCACATAATTCAGCCAATTACATTCATACTATAGTTGAATCAATAAAATTAGCTTTTTCAGACAGGCATTTTTATTTAGGTGATCCTAATTTTGTAAATGTCCCATTAAAGGGAATGCTTTCTAAAGAATATGCAAAAGAAAGAAGTAAGCTTATTAATAACAATGCTGCATTTACAGAAATGCCGGAACCTGGAAATCCATTTAAATATCAAGAAGAACAAAATCCGGATTTTATACTTTCAGAAACTCCTAAACCAAGTAAAAACTTATATGAAGGCGATACTAGTTATGTTGCGGGCGGCGACAAATGGGGTAATGCATTTTCTGCTACTCCTAGTGATGCATATAACAATTACAT
>CAZMBU010000008.1:0-9708 GCA_964564565.1 uncultured Dehalococcoidia bacterium
ACTTTAACAGGATTATTTTGCGCAACAACCTGAGAAACCAAACTATGCAAACCACCATATTTAAAATGCTCTTCAACGGTAAGAATAAATTGGGATTTACTAGCGCAATTTAATATCATTTCAGAATCAATAGGTCTTAAAGAATATACGTTAACAACCTTAGCGCTAATTCCATGCTTTTCTTTCAAAACTCTACTTGCTTCTATCGCATGATGAACCATGTACCCACAAGCCAATATTGAAATATCAGATCCTTCAACCATTATATTAGATCCACCATGTTTAAGTTTAATATCTTCTTTATTTATAATCGGGATTGCTGGGCGAGAAAGTCTTACATAAAAAGGTCCTGGAGTATTAACAGCAAGCTCTACAGCCGCTTGAGCTTCATAAGCATCAGAGGGAACCAGAACAGAAAAAGAATGAAGTGATAAAAATAAAGATATATCTTCTAAACTTTGAGCTGAAATACCATCTTCTCCTGTAATAAGGCCTGCATGAGTCAATATAACTTTTACGTTCAAATTTGATTGAGCTACTCCTACTCTTAACTGGTCCATAGGCCTTGTAGATCCAAAAACAGCAAATGTACTAACTATAGGTATCTTGCCGGAAGATGCTAATCCTGCGGCTATATTAACCATATTTTGTTCTGCTATCCCTACATCAAAAAATCTATCAGGGTATTTTGATGCAAACAAATTTGTAAATGTAGATTTATTCAAATCAGCCCCAACTACACATAAATTAGGTTCTGTCGCACCTAATTCTAATATTTTTTTTCCAGCATATTCACGCGTTGATCCGGTTTCCAAATTATCTCCACTTAATGATTATTAATCTCTGATATTGCTTTTTTCAATTGATCAGGATTTGCTGCCTTTCCATGAAAATCAGGATTGTTTTCCATAAAACTCACACCTTTACCTTTAATAGTATCAGCTATAATTACTTTTGGCTTAGAATTCTCAAAATTTATTGACTGAAATACCTGAAGAAGTGACTCTGTATCATGGCCATCAACCTCAAAGCATTCCCATCCAAAAGACTTCCATTTTTCTGGTAATGGATTTAAATCCATTACCTCATGAGTGAATCTGTCATTTTGTATGCCATTTTTATCAACTATTGCTACTAAATTACCTAATTCATATTTTTTAGCAGTCATTATTGCTTCCCAGATTTGGCCTTCATTTAACTCACCATCACCTAACAATACATATGTTTTATATTTTTTTTTGTCTAATCTCGCAGATAAAGCAACACCAACTCCAAAAGATAATCCCTGGCCTAATGAACCGCCAGACATTTCAACTCCTGGTGTTTTAATGTGAGCATGTCCTTGCAAACGAGAATTGAGTTTTCTAAATGTTAACAATTCTGACTTGTCAAAATACCCATTTTCGGCTAGAGCAGCATACAAAACAGGGCATGCATGAGCTTTGCTTAGTATAAAACGATCTCTATCTTCCCATTTGGGATTTTTAGAATCATATTTTAAAATATCTCCATATAGCACAGCCAATATATCAGTAGAAGATAAGGATCCCCCAGGATGGCCACTATTAGCATTACTAGTCATATTTAATATATCAATTCGAATACTTTTCGCTAGTTCTTTTATTTCATTTATATTCAAGAAAATCCCATGAATAGAATATTACGGCTGAATTATTATAAATTGCAAAAATTTATAAGTCTATCTTAAAAATAAGGATTAAATAAATTTACTTACAACAAAGAAATAATGTTATAATCTCTGTAATATTGTAGGAGGTATTATGAATAAAATTATTAAAGGAAAATATCTAATAGACGGGAACGGTGGCAAACCTAAAGAAAATTCTGCTGTCATCATTGAAAACGGAAAAATAAAAGATATAACAGATGCAAATAATTTACCTAAAGAAGGATATGAAATACTAGACTATCCTGATGCAACCATAATGCCTGGTTTAGTAGAAGTTCATACACATATGCATGTAAGCCCTGAACCTGGAAATTACGAAGCTGCATTAAGTGACTCTGATACAGTTTTAGCAATAAGAGCTACAGACGCTGTTAGAAAAACCTTAATGAGTGGTGTTACCACAATGAGAGATATTGGAAGTAAAAATCATATTGCCTTTCCTATAAGGGATGCAGTCAATGCAGGAATTATTCCTGGACCAAGGATTTTATTGGCAGGGCAAGTAGTTACAACCACAGCCGGACATTGTAATTATTTTGGTACTGAGGCTGATACATTAGATGAAGCAGTTACTGCTGCAAGAGCAAATATGAAACTTGGAGCTGAGTGGATAAAAATAATGTCTACAGGGGGTGGCTTTACTCCAAGATCAAATATGAGAGCAGCACAATACCCTGCAGAAACATTAAAAGCAGTTGTAGATGACGCTGTTAGATTAGGAGGAAGAGTTTGTTCACATGCACATGGAACAATTGGTGTAGAAAACTGTGTAAAAGCTGGAATGCATAATATAATCCACTGTACCTGGCTTGCCGAAGATCCTGATAAAATGTTTGATTACAAAGTAGATGTTGCTGATCAAATTGCAGAAAAAGGCATTTATGTAGATGCTACAGTAGCAACAGGATATATGAGAACTTTTAGGGATCCAGACTTTGATGAAGAACAAGCACGAATGTTCAGAGACCCTGGAGAAAGAGCTGACATATTACAAGATATGAGAAAACGTGGAGTAAAATTTGTTTCAGGAATTGATAGTGGAATGTTATATGTTAGATTCGGAGACATAGCTTATACACCTGAAAGAATGGTAGATGTAATTGGTATGGGTAATATGGAAGCAATTGTTGCTTGTACTAAAACTTCTGCAGAATGTTTAGATGTAGATAAAGAAACAGGTACCATAGATACTGGGAAATCAGCTGATATTATAGTAGTTGATGGCAACCCAAATGACGATATTAAAGCACTGCATAACATAAGCACTGTAATGCTAAGAGGAAATATTGTTAAAGCAGATGGTAAAGAACTAATATAAACAAAATGAAATCAAATCATTTTACCGTTATTGCATTTTATGAATTTAGAAAGATTAAATCTAAATTCATAAAATTCAAAAAACTATTTAATGATTTTTGCATTGAAAAAAATATTAGAGGCACAGTAATCCTTTCACAGGAAGGAATAAACGGTACAGTTGCAGGATTGAATGAGTCCATTAACGAATTTGCATTATTTTTAAATCAATTAAATTTCAAGAATACTGAAATTAAATATTCATATACAAAAATAATGCCATTTTACAAACTGAAAATTAAATTAAAAGAAGAAATTGTTCCATTTGCAAATAGAGTAAAAAATCCCAGTAAAACTGGTAAATTCATAAAACCTAAAGATTGGAACAATTTTATTAAAGATGATTCTGTTTTGGTAATTGATGTTAGAAATAAATACGAAACTAAAATTGGTAGATTCAAAAATTCAATCGATCCACAAACTCAAAATTTTATAGAATTTAATGATTTTATAAAATCAGAATTATCTGAAAATAAAAACCAAAATATCGCAATGTATTGTACTGGGGGTATTAGATGCGAAAAAGCATCGGCATATATGTTGCAGGAAGGTTTTAAGAATATCTATCAATTAGAGGGGGGGATTTTAAAATATTTAGAAGAAGTTGATCAACAAAACACTCTGTGGGAGGATGAATGTTTTGTTTTTGATAACAGAGTATCTGTAAATCACAATTTGTCTAAAGGCTCATATGAATTATGTAAGGGTTGTAAAGAACCTATTTCTGAAACTGATAAAAAGTCTGATAAATACGAACTTGGAGTTTCGTGTCCAAATTGTATTAAAAAAAGAACAGATGAACAAAAAAAGAACTCTCGTGAAAGGCAAAAGCAAATAGAATTATTTGAAAAAAGAGGATTTAAAACACCCTTTGATAAATTAGATGTAGATACTTACAATAAATTCATTCAAACTAATTAGTTTTACCACTAGCTTTTATATTATCCATTAATTCCAATAAATACCAAAGAAGTATTGACCCAATATTTGCTCCCAATATTCCTGCCCAAGCAGAAATAAACGCCATCTCTCTTACCATGCCATATCTTAACCAATAATATTCTATGGCTAAATATTTATTTAATGTTATAGTAAAACCTAAATATGAACCAAAAAAGCAACACAAATAAACAAAAAGTATCGATAAAATTAATTTCTTTCCCTTTATATCACTGTAACCCCAGGTTATACCAACAATAGCTAAAGTTCCCAAAAATGCGGGTGTATAAAACCAGGCAATATCAACTAATAACTTAGGCCACCATCCCATAGAGCCACCACCTAACGACCACACAACCTGAACAATAAAAAATGAAAAAAATCCTAGCACAACTGAAAGGGAAAGCGCTCCAAAAAATCTTAAAAGATTTACAAAAATCATATTAAATCAAGTGAAATATTCAGATAAAAATTATTATGCTCTTCTGGAAAGCTTAGGATCAAATGCATCTCTCAATCCATCACCCACTAAGTTCATTGCCAAAACGTTTATGGTTAATAACAGGCCAGGAAAGAATGATATCCAAAAAGCTTGTTGTAAAAATGTTCTTCCTAAAGCAAGAATATTTCCCCAGCTTGGGTTTTCAGGCGGAATACCTAATCCTAGAAAACTCAAAGAAGCTTCAGTAAGTATCGCCAATGCAAAAATATACGTTGCTTGTACTAAAACTGGAGCCATAGTATTAGGTGCCAAATGCACAAACAATATTCTCCAAGTAGGAGTACCTAAAGCTCTTGCTGCATCAATATACATCTGTTCACGAAGTGTTAACACGGTAGCTCTAACTATTCTTACCATTCTTGGAGTATCAACGAATGTTATAACTCCAATAACATTCCATAAACTTGAACCCAACATCGCCACAAGAGCCAAAGCTAATAACAGCGTAGGAAAAGACATAATTGCATCCATTACTCTTTGTATAATCATATCAAGCTTAGGAGTATAACCAGATATTAAACCTATAACCATTCCAACAGCGGTGGTAAAAATTGCAACAAAAAATCCTACCATCAATGAAATTCTTCCACCATGGAGGGTTCTTGAGTAAATATCTCTACCTGCATTATCTGTACCAAACCAATGTTTCATGCTTGGCCCCTGGATTCTATCATCAGGATCTAGCATCAAAGGATCTATTCTTTCCCAGAACTGAGCAGCGCCACAAAAAATTGAAAAGAATATTAAAACTACCAATCCTATTAATAAATTAGGATTCTTTCTGAGAACACGAATGAATTGCTCACGAATTCTAAACCATGTTCCTTTAGCTTGCCGTACTGCTTCTTCATCAATGTTATAACCTCTGGTAGTAGTCATGAGTACCTAATCCTTGGATCCAAATATGCATATAAAATATCAATTATTAAATTTAAAAATACATATGCAGTTGCAAATATCATCATCAATCCCTGAATCACAGGATAATCTCTATCGCCAACTGCTTTAACAAATAATCTTCCCATGCCCGGTATAGCAAAAACTGATTCAGTAACAACCGTACCAGTAACCGCAGCTGCAAATATAAGTCCTATAACTGTGATCACAGGCATAAAAGCAGGTTTTAAAGCATGCCTTCTGAGCATCAAAGTTTCTTTCAACCCTTTTGCTCTAGCAGTTCTTATATAATCTTCGCCTAATACTTCAACTAAACTTGATCTAGTCATACGAGCAATTAAAGCCATAAATGCAACTGCTAACGTCATGGCTGGCAAAGTTGAATATTTAAGAAATTGGATAGGTCCATCAGTGAACATACTCCTAAAACCAAAAACAGGGAACCAACCAAGCTTCACGCACATAACATAAATAAGATTCAATGCTAACCAAAAACCAGGGATTGCAAAACCAAGAACAGCAAAAATCATCACACTTCTATCAATCCATGTATTCATCTTCCATCCGGCAAGTATTCCCATAGGAAGTCCAAGTAAAATAGAAACAAATATTCCAAAGAATACAATAGTTACAGTTGCTTCAATTCTTTCACTAACCATAGTAGATACAGAAATTCCTGTAAAAATAGAAGTACCTATCTCACCAACAAAAAAACCACTTATCCAATTTAAATATTGGATATGAGGTGGAACATCAACTCCAAGAGCAGATCTGATTTCATCAATTTCTTCCTGAGAGGCTATAGCTATATATTCACCACCCATAAGAATTGCTGCAGGATCGCCAGGAGCTAATTGCATTATAGAAAATGAAATAATTGAAACAGCAAATAAAACAGGTATAGCAAGCAGGGATCTTCTAACTATGTATTTCCACATACAAGCACCTCTTATAGTTTATTTGAATTAAAATTCAATGAAAAAATTCATGTTATTATAGCATTTAATTTTTTTATAAACAAAGACAATAATTATAATAATTATTTAAATTCACGTTTAATTACAATATTAATCATAATAAGTAATAACATATCAATGCTTATTTGATTTTGATTTATAATATTTGAACTTTAAATTAAAAATTTATTCAATTTCTATATAATCTTTTAATGTTAAATAAAATAATCACTAGAAAAAATACTCCTTTAATAAATTTATGGACCACTGATCTAATCAACAGATCAATGTATATGACCGGAAAATTTGTATTGCCATTTTTTGCATCAAATCTAGGTGCAAATAGTATCTTAATAGGAACAATCAGTTCAATTTCTGCTATAACTGGAATGATTTTAAAACCAATAATCGGTGTAATGGGTGATATAACAAATAAAACAAAATTATTATTATTTGCATGTGTCATATTTGCTTTTACACCTATTTTATATCTTTTTATCTCTGACCCTTTACACCTAATTTCTATAAGATTATTTCACGGATTAGCTACAGCCATATTTGGACCAATAACCTTAGCAGTAATTGCGAGTATATATATAGATAAAAGAGGAACTTACCTCGGATGGTTTGGGACAGCAAGATCCATGGGATATGTTTTAGGTCCTGTAATCGGAGGTAGCTTATTAATATTTCTCAAATCAGAATACATTTTTCTAATAACAGGATTAATAAGCTTTGTATCTTTTATTCCAATGTTATTTTTATTTTTAGATAGATCAAAAATCGAAAATTCCGACCAACAATCTTTTAAAAAATTTAAGGTTAATCTTTTCCAAAATTTAAGTACTGATATTAGAAAATTAATTTTAACTCCGCAATTATGGATAGTCATTATTATTGAATGGTGTTTTTACAGTGTGTTTTATGCAATGAAAATATTTATTCCATTATATTTAGTAAATTCAGGTTATAATACATTTTTTGCAGGATCATTTATAACTGCCATTGAATTGATTCATATTTTACTAAGGCCTGCAGGTGGGATTATTGGTGATAAAACAGGCTATTACCCTAGTATTATTTTTGGTTTATTAATTCTAGGCTTATCCATGTTTTTTGTATCATTATCATTCGATAAGACTATTTTAATAATTCCAGCATTTCTAATCGGAATATCGCAAGCTCTTGTTCTTCCATCATCAATGGCTCTTGCAGCTAATACAGTAAATAAAAATAAAATTTCCACTACAATGGGGCTAATTGGATCATTTCGTAACGGTGGCAAAATATTTGGACCAATCTTAATTGGCTATATAATAAATATTTATAATTACAAATTTACATTCACAATTATTGGCTTATTAACAGTTCTAATTATGATTGTTATTGTTATTTACTATTCATTTAACAGGTTAAATAATAAACAACAATAATTTTTATGTACCAATAGCAAATCCATCTCTTCTTGGATCCGAACCTCCTTGATAGATTCCTTCTGACTGATTTAAATAAATACCCTGTGCACCCCCTACTCCAGGAGACCAGTCGGGTAACAATGAAATTTCATGCCCTTTTATACCTAATGCATTAACTAGTGAATATGGAAATCTGGCTTCCATTTCGACTTTTTTACCACCAACAGTTTTTAATCTCGGAGAATCTATTGCCTGTTGAATATTCATATTGAAATCTAATAAATGAACTATCATTTGAGGCGTAGTCTGTAAAATTCCCCAGCTACCAGGTGTTCCAATGCTATATTGAAATTCACCATCTTTAAATATCTGCATAGGGCACATAGGATTATCTTGTCTTTTCAAAGGGCCCATTAAATTACTGCTATCTTTCTCTAAAGCAAACCAATTTCCCATATTATTAAGAAAAATACCTGTACCTTCAGGAGCAAGGGCAGAACCAAAGCCTCCTCCAAGTGTCTGTGTAATTGTAACAACATTACCATCTCGGTCTGCCACAGCAAAATGAGTGGTCATCCCTCCATCATAAGCATCTAAATCTCCGGGAGTTAGAAATCCTTTAGGTGCATCAGGATTAAAAATTTCACCCTGCACTGCACTCACGTGATCTTCAGAAATTCTGGATGCCTGAGATTTTGCATATGAATTTGATAACAATTGTTTCAAAGGAGTTTTATCTCTATCAGCATTCCAGTAAGCAATTCTATCTGTAGCTGTGAGTTTTGTTGATTCAATAATAAAATGTATAAATTCAGGATCTTGAAATTTTACATCTGATGGATCTAAAGTTTCAATTAACTTCAAAGTTTCTAAAGCCTGAAATCCACTCGAGTGCGGTGGTGAAGTGAAAATATCATAACCTTTATAATTAATATTTACTGGGTCAGACCATTCAGCTTTAGCTTTATCTAGATCATCCTGTGTTATTAGACCACCATATTTTTTCATTGAATTTATTATTTTTTCAGCAATAGCACCTTTATAAAAAACATCCCTTCCCCCAGAAGCAACCTGCTTAAAAGATTCTGCCAATTCAGGCATTTTTAATCTGGATCCGGGCAAAGGGGCTTTTCCATTAGAATCAAGTATGATGCTTCCTGAAGGAAATTTAGATAACCTTGGAGCACTGTTTGAAAACATGGTGTGATGAAAATAAGTAACTGGTATTCCATTTTGAGCATGATTTATTGCATCTTCAAATACTTGTTCCCTTTCTAAAACTCCCAATTCTTCCTGAATTGTAAGCCATCCGGCCAAATTACAGGGAACAACTGGAGCCCAAGGACCTATTTCTTTAGATTCTTCCGTAAATTTTTCAGGATCAGCTAATTCTGGTGCAAAACCTGAAAAATCAAGAAATTTTAATTTCTTTTTCTTTGCCTGGTAAACCAATCCAAATCCAACTCCTCCCATACCTGACATAAAAGGTTCTGCAACATTCAAAGTTGATGCAATAGCAACAATTGCATCAAAAGCATTTCCTCCTTTATTTAAAACATTAATACCAGCCAGTGAAGCTAAAGGGTGAGCAGATGTAGCCATACCCTTAGCACCCATTGCAGTTGGCCTTGATGAAGGATTGAAATCTAAATAATTCATAATAAAACACCTTTAAGTGAATAAAGAATCTAAATATAAATACCAATTATTGAAAATAAGTTGATTTTATTGGAATTTAAATCAAATATACCAAATAACAGAGATTTTGAGAATAGAAGACTTGACAGAAGAGCTCTCTCCTCTTAAGATTTAAAAACTTAAATAAAATATTATCTAGATTCACTTTGGAGGTGCCTAGTGAAATATTTAAAACTTTTACCTTTAATAGGTATTTTTAGCATTTTATTAATTATGGCTTGTTCTTCAGACGAAGAGACTACTTCAGCTGCCCCT
>CAZMBU010000008.1:9757-11995 GCA_964564565.1 uncultured Dehalococcoidia bacterium
CGCTGCCCCTGCTCTGTCAGAGGGTACAAAGACACCGGCAACAGGTACTGCAGCCCCTAAAGCGGCAGCCTCAAGTGGAACAGCATCTGCTCCTGCAGCTGACCCTACTAAGAAAGTAGCAGCAGCTTCCGGTGGAGGTGGTGGTGATCCTGTCTATGGTGGAACATTACGATATGTGCCTATGGGAGCAATAAAGTATGTTGACCCTATGGCTACCGGTGCTATTGTTACTGGTACTATAAGTCGTCATGTTTATGACCAACTTTTCTGGAGAGACAAAGACTACAACATTTACCCGCAGTTACTTACTGCATGGGAAATGAGTGCAGACGGAAAAACCTATACTTTCACTGTTAGAGATGGAGTTACCCACCATGGTGGCGATGCTTTAACATTAGAAGATATAGCAATGTCTCACGACAGATTTGCAAGAGTTGACCCTCTAGGTAGAAACCTTTTGGCTATCGCTCCTGGTAACGCTGACCGTGAACTAAAGGACAAACTATTTGACCACTCTTATGACGGTCAAAATTTAATTATGAAATTTGACCAGCCTACTGGAATGGTACTTGAGTTCTTAGCACAGCTAGACCCAAGACAGCCTTCTATTATGCATAAGGACATCTGGAGTGTTAAGCCTGGTGAGCCAGTCAGCACTGCCCATGGAACTGGTCCATATAAAATGGATTCTTTCAAACAGGGTGATAAAGTTGTTATGTCAAAATTCGATAATTATTCACCAAACGTAGGTGAGGAATGGAATTTCACTAAAGGTGAAATCGTACAATACCTTGACGGTTTTGTAGGATTTGATATTCCTGACCATGCTGCTCGTGTTGCTGCTCTGCAGACAAACGAAGTAGACGTACTTGATGACTTCAAAATTGACTTAGCTTTCAACCTACAAGGTGTAGAAGGTGTTACTTGGGGTGCTTATAAAGATGGTAACTATGGAGGTTATACCTTCAATGCTCACCATGCTCCATTTGACATGAGCGAAGCTGGCAGATTAGCCAGAAGAGCTATGACAGCTGCAATCAATAACGAAAAAGTTATGAAAACAGCTGTTGGAAACCCTAACATGTGGAGACCTTGTTACTTAGTAATCCACTGTGGTAATGGTTGGACCTCTGTTGTTACTGATGAAGTACAGGCAGAAGGAATTAAAACAAGAAATGGTGACATGGCATATGCTAAGAAATTACTTGCTGAAGCTGAAGCTTTAAGCCCTGGAATTTCTGAGCTACCTGTTAGAATCATTAACTCATTTGACATTGCAGTTATTCCTGAAGAGTCATTAGTACTTTGGGAATCATTGATAAATCTTGGTTTCAAAAATGCTGAGATTATGACAATGGACTGGGGTAGTGGTGCTGGTATGGTTGGTAAAGACGGGCCATGGGAAGTATTCGTTGGCTGGTCTAACTTTGCTAATGGATTAAACCCACTAGCTCCTCATATGTTCTCTGGTAAAACAGGAAACGGTTATGTTAATCCTAAGATTGATGAACTTAGAGCAGCATTCTTAGTAGAAACTGACCCAGCTAAACAACAGGCTTTATATGATGACATGAACAGAACTTATTATCATAACCCTCCGGGTGCTAACAACTTCCAGTTTGCTTCACCTCGAGCACACAGGAACGAAGTTAAGAATTTCTGTTTAGACTGTTTATTCCCTATACTGAACAATGTTTGGTTAGAGAAATAAATCAACAATCATAAACCTAATAAAAAAGACCCCTCAACTGAGGGGTCTTTTTTTTACTATTTTTTATCTGATTAAAATATTGAAGAAGGCAAATTATGAGAACCAAAGAAATCTTATATGAATCTATAATTGAAATAAAAAAATTATTATCAAAAAAAGAAATTTCAGCATTAGAATTAACCAAATTATCATTAGAGAGAATAGAAGAAACTAACGAAAAAACTAACGCCTTTTTATATGTTGCTAAAAATGAATCTTTAGAAGATGCAAAAAAAATAGACAAAAAAATTGCAAATGGAGAAAATACCGGTCCACTTGGAGGAATTCCAACCTCAATAAAAGATCTAGAAGCAGTCAAAGGGATGCCACAAACAAACGGATCATTATTTTATAAAGATAATATAGCTGATTTTGACCAGCTAGGAATTGAAAGAATCAAAGATGCTGGCGGAATCATACTTGGAAAAACAAACACGCCTGAATTTGGATTGTGTGCCACTACAGATAACAGACTTGGAGATGATTGT